>JAGQZQ010000041.1 GCA_020435415.1 Flavobacteriales bacterium | reverse complement strand
GGGCAAAGGGCCTGCCCTACACGGACCCTATTCGTTGGTACCTGCAAACACAAAACGTGACAGCCTGTCCCTGTCCTGCCGCACCCATTCCATCTTGTTTTCACTAACCGACACCACAATCCATTCATAGGTTCTTTGGGCTTTCGATTCAATCACCTGCTCATTGTAGACTTCCACTTTCAGGAACAACCGGGCACCATCCGACTGATACCGCCAGCGCCCCTCCATCTTGTTTTCACCTAACCATTGCACAAAAGTGCCATCTGTATTAAGTACCACCCGGATAGCCTCTTTCTCCGTCTTCAGTCGCTCACCCGTCTCGTGATCCACCACCTCACTTTGTTTCCACTCCCGACACAACTTCTCACTCACCTCCAGATCATCCGATTGTGCGGATGCCGAAACAACATACATGAATAAACCGAACAGCATCAATGTACTTCTATATTTCATCCTCCAGGTCATTTGATTAATGTTACATGTCCTACCCTGCGCACCTCATCTCCGTCACAAAACCTTGCGCGGATCACCCACACATATACATCTTCCTCGGCGATGTCCGTTCCGCCGTTTGCCGTTCCATCCCACCCGGCCAGACTTGATGTCTGATAAATCTGATTTCCCCACCGGTCAAAGATGAACATGTTGATATCACACACACCATATTCCTTCGCCGCAAACCAATCGTTGTCTCCATCGCCGTTTGGCGTAAATGCATTGGGAACATACAAGGCGTGGATATCCTTTACACAAACCTGCTTGACAACATCATCGGTGCAGCCGTATTGGTTCTCAAGATAAAGGGTCACCGGAAAACATCCTGTATCCAGATATGTGTGTACAGGGTTTTGTGTGGCCGAACTGTCATCATCTCCGAAGTCCCAGAGCCAGGTTGTCGCATTGGTGGATTTATCAAAGAAATTGATGGTGGGATTGAATACGTTAACCTCCCACGGATCGGCGGTAAAATCGGCTGAAGGCCACGGGTAGCCTTCTATATAACAGGTTTTTGTAAGGGTACTCTCACAACCTTCGGGAGAGGTGACCGAAAGGGTGATGTCATAGCACCGGGCTTCATTAAACGTATGCGTCGGATTACAATCCGTTGACGAGGTACCATCACCAAAATCCCACAAACACGTTCCGGGATCCGAGCAATTCACAAACTGAACGGTAACCGGGATACAGGCTTTTATGCTATCGGAAAAACACACATTCGGGTAAACTGAAATATCCGGTACATCCACACAAATAGTATCCGTGCAGGCATTGGCATCGGTAATGGTAACACAATAAACGCCCGGAGGAAGACCGGATATGGCTGCGGTGGCTTGTGAAGAACCATCGTTCCAGCGATAACTGAACGGTGCTGTCCCTCCCGATGAAACACTTACCGAAACGGTTCCGTCATTGTTCCCGCATGTTGCAGGAGTAGACAACGGGTCGAGAACAATAACATCCGGTTCTGTGATATCCACACACAAACCGGCTGTGCAACCGTTGGCATCATTCACGGTGACACAATAAGTACCTGCAGTCACCCCCCAAAGATCTTCTGTTGTCTGACCACTATCCCAAAGAACATTGATATTTCCTGTTCCGCCGGTCACATTCAGATCCACCGATCCATCATTACCACCAAAGCACTTCACGTTAAAATGGTTTTCACCAAGCACAAGTGCGGGTGGTTCTGTGATAACCACCACTTCGTTAAAAGCACATCCGTTTGCATCCGTCACAGTCACCGTCCATGTACCCGGACATAACCCTGTGGCTGTGGCACTGGTCTGTACTGCCGGGTCATTCCACAAGTAAGACAGTGTTCCCTGGCCGCCGGAAGCAATCGCAGTGCCTGTTCCGTCACAAGCGCCAAAACAGCTGACAGGCGTTTGCGATGTTGACAGCACCACCGGAGCCGGCTCATTGAGTGTCATCTGAATGGAAGCCTGACAACCATTCTGGTCTGTTACAATAACCGTGTGATTTCCTGCACAGAGACCTGTTGCGGTAGCCGTTGTCTGCGCAGCTGGATCATCCCAGAGGTAGCTGTGGGGCAGGCTGCCTCCCGTTGCAGTCACCGTTGCTGTGGCATCGCATATGCCATTGCACGATGCATCGGTTCCGGTAACGGAAAGATTAATTGCGGTTGGAGAAGATAACGTAACCGACGTTGTAGATATACATCCGTTTACGTCAGTGACTGTCACCTGATAAGTTCCCACACAAAGTCCGGTGGCGGTAGCTCCGCTTTGTGAAGATGGATCATCCCATTGATAAATGTACGAGCCGCTACCTGTTGCCGTGACCGTGGCCGTACCATCACACAAGCCTTCGCAAATCGGATTTACCTGTGATGTGGTGAGATTGGGAAGCGGGTTAACGATAACCAATGCTGATGCTGTATCCGAATTCCCGTCGTTATCTGTTACCGTTACGTAATAGCGTGTGGTGGATGCAGGACAAACCTGATGGGGACCCGCCGTGGTGCCGATATTCG
This sequence comes from Flavobacteriales bacterium, assembly GCA_020435415.1. Taxonomy (NCBI): domain Bacteria; kingdom Pseudomonadati; phylum Bacteroidota; class Flavobacteriia; order Flavobacteriales; species Flavobacteriales bacterium. The sequence continues at coordinate 24,917 of JAGQZQ010000041.1, read as the reverse complement.
GATTCCATGTAAATGCATAAGGGGCAACGCCTCCCTGCGGGAATGCTTCCACATTGCCACAATCTTCCTCACAAAATTCATCTCCGGTGGCGGTAAGTATGGGACCACACGATACCGCTACGGTTACACTGTCGGTGACCGTGCAACCATTGGCATCGGTAAGGGTAACCATATAGGTTGTGGTAACTGTTGGGGTAGCCACCGGATTCTGACATGCAGTGCATGACAACCCGGTACCTGGTGACCAGACGAAAGTACCTGTACCGGTCGCATTCAGTTGCGCGCTGTTGGTGCATATCACCTGATCCGGACCGGCATCAATGGTAGGCCCGTCGCTGATGGTCAGAATGGCGGAAGCGTCAAGGTTACCACCACAGATGGCCTGTCCGATAAACAATTCAATCGTTTCCTGGCCTTCCGTCAACTGATCACAAATGACAGCAACAGGTACGGTTACGGTGGTTTGTCCCGCGGGAAAAGTAACCGATCCGCTCAAACCGGTGTAGTCTGTACCATCGGTAGCTGAACCACTAAGGGTATAATCTACCGTCAATGGATTGGCCTGGGGTTGGTCCAACGTGAAAACAAAGGTACCGTCCGTGCAACATTCCACCGCATCGGTGGCGGTGACCACCAACTCGGGTGTTCCACAACTGATCCCCCCTTTCTCCAGGAACACGCCGGAATCATAAATGCCATCACCGTAATCCGCAATCACAATTTTCATATGATAGGTCGAGCAAGGTGTCACGGTCATGGTAGCGGTAAGGACGGTGGTGAATGCATCATACTGAACGGAAGCACCTCCATTGTTATTCACATAATACTGGTTGTTGGTGTTGGTATTGATGTTATCAATCTCCACATTAAGGGTGGTACCGGGAACCAGGGCGATGTTTTGCATACCGGTAATACCGGGTCCGCTGATAAGAAAGGCGAAGGCATCACTCACGTTTGCATTGACATACTCCGGATATTCTTAAGATCCGAAGACATACCTTATCTGAATCTGATCGCATGTAGGTGTGATGTCAAACTCGATGCTGCATGCGTCAAAACTGGTACCCGCATCCGCGCAGTTGGTGCACGTACACACCCCGTTCGTGGTCATGGTGCCGTTGCACCCCGTTTGGGTACAAGGACCTCCGATCACACAACCGGAAGTTCCACCGTTGACAAGGTCGTCCAGGTCTGTATCACCGGGTGCATTGTTGTCGCGTCCGGCATCTCCGATATTGTTGGGACCTACTGCGACATTGATATTCCCTGTGGTTAGAAGGATACCACCAGTGAGTCCTATATTGGAATTCCCCCCGTTGAATGAACCATATGCGCCGTTGGGACAATTAACCTGAAAGTTGGCGATGGTCACATCGGGACCGAAGAGCAGATTCCTGATATCATTTAAGTTCAGCCCTCCTGTGACTGTTAACTGAGCCTTTGCTGGTGTCAGAAAACAGAGGAACACAACCAATACGGCAAGGTTTACCTTGCGGTTCAGGGGAAAACAATACGACATGGTTAGCTCTACCTACGGTTACGAAATGGACTGACTCTTACTCAAAAGTAAACCACGACCTTTCCGATGTCCATCAAATTATTTCGACTGCTTGGACTCTATACAAACCTAACTTAGTAGCTTCCAGCAACGCAGACCAACCACATCCATTTGAATTATAATGATTTACAGGCAGAATAAAATTCATCCATTCTTTCAATTCTAACCGACTGGAATTGCTTTATTCATGGCGCTTTCAAGACTATTTATTAGCCATCTCCAGAAGATAAGGGCAAATAAAATATTACGAAACCTGGTCAACCACTGCTTACCCCTGGCACATCCAACATCAGGATTGAACAACAGCATCAAATAAGGCCCCGGCTATTTTCTACTGCAACTATACTTCGGAGCGTATTGCCGGGGCATTATTGCCAATGCATCAGGCGTCAACTGCAATGCACATGGCAATCAACCATAAGGAGATTAACCATCGTCACAACTTGAATGATGCAAATATAAACCCCCTTCCTTCCTTTTTCCGTTCAAAGAATACGCAGTTTTGGATTTTAAATCATTACATTTATCGTGCACCATTGGTCCGATTACCTTACCTGCAATGAATCTATCAATCCGGCACCTTCGATTTTCATTGGAATTAAAATGAAACGTACCGACCAGCTTCACGAACTGATAAAAAGCCTCTCCCAAACGGAAAAGAGGTATTTTAAGATGTTCTCCAATATGCGGGGCAAGGGCGGAACCAATTACCTGAACCTATTTGAGGCCATTGAACGAATGAAGGTTTATGATGAGGGCCGGTTGAAGGAAAAGTTCAAAGGAAGCACCCTCAGCAAACACCTGCCTTCCGAGAAAAATTACCTGTATCACCTGATTTTAAAGAGCCTTCGCGCTTATCATTCAGATGCCACAAAAAACAATGAACTAAGCAACCTGCTCCAAAGCATCGAGATCCTGTTCGACAAGGGAATGTTCACCCATTGTCTGAAATTGCTTGCCAAAGCCAGAAAGCTTGCATATCGTTATGAGAAGCACACCCTGCTCCTGGATATTCTTAAGTGGGAACAGAAAATAACACGGGCCCGTTTTGATCTGGATAACCTGGAGGAAAACGTGGATGAGACACTCGCCGAAGAGCACCGGATTCTGAGTGATCTTCAAGCCATTGCACAGTATAAGATTTCCTTTTACAAGCTTACCACCTTTATTGATAACCGTGGAATTGCACGCAGCGAATCCGAACTACAGCGGCTGGACAACATCATGTCGGGCGATTTCATCAGATCCATCGAAAATGCCACTTCATATGAAGGCCGGATCTATTATTATTTGTCCTGGGCCGATTATCATTATGCCAGAGGAAATCTAAAAGAGGATTATAAGATCAGCCAGGAACTGGTCAACTTTATTGAGTCAAAGCCTGAACTTCTGCAGCAGGATAAACGCCCCCATATCAACGGGCTCAGTTATCTCGCCATTGCCTGTACCCGCATCGGGATGTTTGATGAGGCACGAAAGGCGCTGAACGATCTAAAGAAATAACTCCAGCCATCACAACACTTGTCACGTGACCTGGAGGTAAGAACCTACTCGCTTGTACTTCGGCTGGAGTTGAGTTTATTCCGGGAGACCGGTGAATTTGAAAAAGGGTATGAACTGGCGAAGCAAATCTCTGATGCACTTCAATCACGTGAAAAATCCCTCAGCAAAGAACAGGAACTGATGGTGTTCTTTTATATGGCATTTTTCTTCTGGAGCAGTAACGATCGAAAAAAAACGCTGCATTACCTGAACCGAATTTTTGAAAGCAAGGAACGTGAAGATATATTATGCTTTGCGCGTATCCTGAATATTATTTCTCACTTCGAGATGGGAAACACCCTTATTCTCGGCCACATTATCCGTTCTACAAAAAGTTTCCTGCAACGAAGAAAGAAATTGTTCCAATCTGAATTGCTGGTGCTGAAATACATCGACAAGATGGCGGGAATGAATAGCGATGCTGAGAAGCGGGAATGCTTTATTGCCCTGGGAAAAGCCATGGATGAGACCCTGAAAGATCCGTATGAAAGAACGGTACTTGACTACATGGACCTGTCATCCTGGATCACCAGTCATGTAGAGAACATCCCTTTCGCAGAAGTGGTCCGAAAAAAAAACGGGGGAAAGAAAAAAAAGGATTGATCAGCGGATCAGATTAAAAGTACCCTTCTTGTCAAAGGTTCTTCCATCCACTGTTTTGATTTTAACAAAATACACGTACACGCCTAACGGCTGGTTGTGACCATTAAAGGTGCCGTCCCATCCCATCATTGGATCAACGGTTTCAAAGACCACATCACTCCATCTGTTAAACACGATGAACTGATACTCCAAAGGATCTATGAACATGCTGATCGGGATGAATTCATCATTCAAACCATTATCATCCGGCGTAAAGGCGTTGGGAATATAAAGCCTAGGAAGCTGGTACGCACACGCTTCATTGGAAACACTGCTCACTGAGAACGGCCATGGGTTACCGGCATTCTCAACAGCCTCCACCTCATAACAAAACGAACCATCCCCCGATGTCAGTTGATCCACGGGATCTATATAGGTGAATTGTGAACTGCCGACCGTTGCGATCATGGCTTTGATACCCACTCCGCCAACAGTCCGGTAGATCCTGTATTCGGATATTCCTGCAGGCCAGTCCGTGTAAGCTGTCCATGTAATGGTATTGGTAAAATCGTTATTGGCTGTAGCTGTGCAAACCATGGTCTGACCGACATTGGACGAGATCATGGCGGAGGCGCCACATGTATTGATCACCTCCAGGCGATAGGCATATGGTCCGGCTGCCGGATCTACGGAATTGTCGGTATAAGTCACCAGCGGTGAACCACCGGGAGTAAGGGTAGCTATGGTAGCGTAGGGCCCTGATGCGATAGGTGCACGTTGCACAAGGTACTGCATGGCCTCTGCCATGGTATCCACATAAAAGGTCACATCAATCGCTGACCCGTTCACGGTGGCAGTGCTCACATAAGTATATGCCGGCGGAAATGGCGGATCGGAATACACACAGACCTTGTTGGATGAAGATGTTCTCAGGCCGGAACCGTCATTGGCGCGAACCACATAACAGTAAACACTGTAGCCATTCAACCCGGTATGTATATAGGATGTACCCTGAACAGAGTCCAGTGCTACAGGAGTCCCGCCATTTTCAATCGCATAAATGGTATAGGATGACACACCATCATTCCATCCTTTGTATTCATTCCATGTCAAACTTGATTCCAGGGTGCAACGATCAATGCTTACGTCAAGAAATATGGTATTGTGTTGTGTTCCAAGTGGACTGACATTAAAACAACTGTCAAATGCTGCCACCCGGTATTGTTCGAAATTTGCTCCCGCTCCACCTCCGGGATTATTGAAATAGGTATTATTTTTCCCCCACAGGGTATCCACTGGCTGCCAGAATCCACCTACCCATTGGTAAATAATGTAGCCCGCAGCGTCGGGATCAGGACTTGGCTGCCAACCCATGTGCGCATTACCATTAGAGGTATCAACGCTTAATGAATCAAGTTCGGTGATGCCAGGCGCAATCACATCCTGAAAAACATCTCCGTCTACGGAGGACACTGAAGTGCAACCGGAATCATTTGCTACCATGATCCGGTAATTGATCTGTGAGTTGCATATCGAAATGGTATCAACAAAAGGCGCGGTTGTCGTACTATCCAATAAGGTCCAGGTACCAGCCGGGTATTCTCTGTATATATATACAAGGGAAGATGTTCCGGCAGGCGGATTGGTCCACAGACTCCAGTTAACGGTTGCTATTCCGCCTCCGTTACCGGTCACCTGAACCGTCAGATTCCCGAGGGTGTCGGAATCAAAGGTTCCACAGGCACTGACTGCTCTTACAAAATAATAATATGGTTGCAACTGCGCGTTGATCCCGTTGTCCGGATAGCTGAGTACGGTAGGGTCGTTGTTTACCTGATAAACCAGATTGAAAGGGCCGGTGGCCTGTGTCGATCTGTACAATTCATAGCGAATGAAGTCGCTGCATGTATCCTCCGGCATTTGCCAGGTGATGGTAACCGAACCAACGGGATCTACGGAGACACACTGCAATCGGGCCTGCATACCGGACTGAGCAAAGCACCAGGCCGATGTACAGATAAAATAACTCAGCGTTATATATCTCTGTATACTCAAATCTTATGATCAGCAGCAACCGGCAGGTCCCGCCACAATCTCAACGAAGGCACCTGTGTCCCAATATTTATTGGCCATTGCCAGGATCTCATCCGGTTGCACGGTTTTCACCTTATTCACCAAGTTACTGAAATACGATATATCCAGACCCAGGTTGATCAACCCAAGTTGCACGTCAGCCTGGCTGAACGGGCCGTCTGCACTTCTCATGAGCGAACCCAGTATATAGTTTCTGACAAGACTGAGTTCCTCCTCGGGAACCTCATCGTTCTTTAAACGATTCACTTCTTTGTAAATTTCATCTATGGCCTGCCGGCATACATCGGCGCCAACTTCGGTGGTAATGAAAAAATAACCGGCACCCGGAAGGGACACCAGTCCGGAGCCTATTCCGTATGTAAACCCTTTATCTTCCCTGATATTCGACATTAATCTTGATCCGAAATACCCACCCAGTACCGTATTTGTTACAAAAAGTGCCGGGAAATCTTCATGGGCCCTGTTAATGGATGGCATACCCATGCGAATGGCGGCCTGCACCGTACCGTTAATTACTTCGAGTTTTCTTCCGGGTTTTATTACCTTTTCCTCTGATTTTATTATCGCCTCCGGCATACCAATGCAGGGTATATCTTTCACCACATCATCAATGGCGGCCTCCACCCCATCAGGCCATTGCCCTGCCATCATCACATAGGCTCCACGCTGCATATACACTTCACGTGCGGCCTCCCTAATTCCTTCGGGACTTAACACTTCCAGGTCGTGATCATCTATCACAAATCCATTCAGGTGATCCTTCCCAAGGATACTTTCCTTAAATGCCTTCCTTGACATAAAGGATACTTTTTTGCGGTTCACCATCAACGACTGCCTTTGACTTTGCAGGTATAGATCAAAAGCAGGTTGATTGTATACGCTATTTGTTATGAGATCCTTCACCAGCGGCAGGATCGCAGTGATCTGACTTGACAATGTATACAACGTCACATGTGCCAGATTTCCTTCAACGGATAAACCCAGGTGACTTCCCGAACCATCAAGCTCCAGGGCAATTTGCCTTGAATCCCTGTTTCCCGTTCCATCCCTCATCATGGCATTGGCTGCACGATCAGCCATAAAGCCAGATCTGTTATTGCCACTCAAATGAAATGCCCACTGAATCCGGACCACTTCCTCTATGCCTGCACGCAGCGTCAGCAAAGGCCAACCGTTGGACAGGGTTTGCTTCTTAACATCAGAAAGTCCGATGTCATCCACATTCTTAAATGCCGGAGCTAAAGTTCTGTCAATTACTTCCATCATCCCATTGATTCATAATATAAGACACAGGCTGCTTCTTCTTTGAGCAGGTCATTTGCTTCCGTCCCTATGTCCCGGGGTTTTACACTTTTAATTCTATCAATCTCCCTGTTGATGTCCTCCGCTTCAGACAACCACTCAAAGTATGCCAGTTCCATGGCCCGGTGTGTGATATCCATTTGTCCGAAACGAAAAATAGATTCTGCCTTGGTTTGAACTTTGCGCAGCTCTTCATCAGGCATGGAGGATTTTTGCAGGTCACGGATCACTTCCCAAACTCCTGCTTCTGCATCTTCATGACTGACCCCTTTCACCAGTTTACCTGAAATGGCAAACATTCCTCCGTCGCATTCTCCTGTGGTATACGCCCCTATGTCGGAGAACAGCTTCCTTTTTTGTACCAATTCCGTATAAAACCGGGATGCTTTGCCGGAAGCAAGGATATCACTCAACAAGTCGGCCCGGTAAAACCGCTCCGAATGCCTGGGAGCCATTTTCCAGGCCATGAATACGGCATCCAAGGGTACTTCCCGGGCAATCCGCATGGTTCTCTTTTCTTTTTGTTCAGGCTCAGCCGGTAAACTACGTTGGTAGTCCTCACCATTGGGTATTTCGGCAAACCATTTATTACACAGCACGCGAACTTCCTCCGTTGAAACGGGTCCGGCAACAACCAAAATGGCCTGATTGGGGCGGTAATGTTTAAAGTAGAATGACCTCACTTCATCCAGACTTGCTTCTTCAATATGTGATATCTCTTTGCCTATCGTGGGCCATTGGTAGGGATGCACCTGGTAAACCATTGGTCTCAACATGAGCCAGGCATCGCCATAGGGTTGATTAAGGTATCGTTGTTTGTACTCTTCAATCACCACCTGCTTTTGTATGGCCAGTTTCTCTTCAGAAAAATTCAGGGACATCATCCGGTCTGACTCCAGCCAGAACGCAGTCTCCAGATTCATCATGGGCAGGCTTTCATAATAATTGGTGATATCATTACTGGTAAAAGCGTTATTGGTGCCTCCCGCCATTTCCAGAGGGCGGTCAAAATGAGGTATATTCACCGATCCCTCGAACATCAGATGTTCAAACAAATGTGCAAAGCCGGTTCGCCCGGCAGATTCGTCCCTCGCCCCTACATCATACAAAAGGTTTACCGCAGCGATGGGCGTGGTGTGGTCCGGATGAACCAGAACTTTCATTCCGTTATCAAGGACAAAACGTTCAAATTGAATCATGAAATCTATTTAATGGTTTCTTGCATGGCAGCCACCCTTTTCCGGGCTACCTCATATTCACTTATTATTGATCGCAGTATATCTGCCGCAGGTTTGATGTCATTGATGGTTGCGGCCACCTGACCAATCTCCAATTCACCTTCATCCAGGTCTCCTTCAAACATTCCCCTTTTGGATCTTCTCTTTCCAAGCAACTCCCTTAAGGACTCTATGCTGGCCTGATGCTGATATGCATCCTTTACCTGTGTATAGAACTTGTTCTTTAATAACCTCACCGGCGTGAGTTCTTTTAAGGTCAATTCAGTGTCCCCGTCTCCCGCTTCTACAACAGCCTTTTTAAAATCGGGATGCGCGGATGACTCTTCAGACGCCACAAAGCGACTGCCTACCTGAACACCTTCAGCCCCCAGGGCAAATGCAGCAAGCATCGCTTCTCCGCTTCCGATTCCGCCTGCAGCTATCACCGGCACCTCAATGTGCTTTTTCAACAAAGGTATCAGACACATGGTTGTGGTTTCCTCCCGCCCATTGTGTCCACCGGCTTCAAAACCTTCTCCAACAATGGCATCCACACCTGCTTTTACCGCTTTCTCCGCGAATTTCAGATTGGATACCACATGCACCACCGTTTTACCTTCGCCTTTCAACATCGGGGTATATGTGGCCGGATTTCCGGCAGATGTGAAAATGATGGGAACGTCTTCCTCAAGGATAATTTCCATCAACTGTGGTATCTCCGGGTATAACAAAGGAATATTAACACCAAATGGTTTGGGGGTTGCGGATTTACATTTCCTTATGTGGTCCTGGAGCACGTCCGGATGCATTGAACCGGCTCCGATCAATCCCAATCCTCCGGCATTGCTCACGGCAGAGGCCAGTTCCCAGCCACTACACCAGATCATTCCAGCCTGTATCACCGGAAAATCTATCCCAAATAATTCCGAAACCCTACCTTTAATCATAACCTATTGAAACCCAATTACTGAGATCACGTATAACATGTCCGCGAGAGACACGACATATTAGACCTTAAAGGTAGTAACTTTATAACCAGATTTTTATATTTTTGCTGCGAAACACCAACAAGATGCGCATACTATCTATCCTTTCGTTCGTACTACTTTTTTGCTCAGGAGTACTTGCCCAGCGCCAGTTGGATTTCTCCGGATCCATTGGCATAAGCAATTACCTTGGTGAAATAGGGGGTAAGGAAAAAAACCGGCAAAGCTTTGTCGGAGACATGAAACTGAAAAGCACCCGTTATGTGGTCGGCTTTCATATGCGTTACAGGATGGACCCGGTCTTCGGAATAAGCTTTAACATGATGTACGGTCGCATTGCCGGTGCTGACAGCAACAGCACAAATTTCGGAAGACGTTACAGGAATTTGCATTTCAGAAGTCCTCTGATCGAGGCCTCTACACAACTTGAGTTCACATTCTTCAAATTCAAAAAATACGGTCACAGTTACCTCCTAACAAGAAGTAAAGGACGGACCAGTATCGATGTGAACGCATACTCCTTCATCGGCTTCGGAGGAGTATATTTTAACCCGCAAGCCAACCTTAATGGCATATGGTACAGTCTACAGCCGCTGGGTACCGAGGGACAAGGGGTCGTTGACGGACGCAACAAATACAGCCGGTTCACGATGATTGTCCCAATGGGGCTCGGTTATCACAGTACCATCAACCGGAATCTGAGGATCGGTTTTGAATTGGGTTGGCGGAAAACGTTCACGGATTATCTTGACGACATCAGTACAACATATGTCGATCCATCCCTGCTATCAAAGACAACAGCCGCCCTTGCCAACCGCACTGCGGAAAGAATTGCCATTGACGGCACGGATGACCCCAACACGATGGATTATTATGATGCAGGCGATAAAAGGGGCGACCCCAAACACAACGACAACTATTTCTTTGGTGTGATGAAGGTGGGTTATGCCATGCCTGCAAAAAGAAGACGCTCATCCGGAATGGGTCTAGGAAAGATCTTCGGCGGCAAAGGCAGCAGACGTGGTTACCGTGGAAGAAGCAAATTCAGCAGACCTAAATACAGAAGGTAGAACGAACGGTTTAATAAAAAAAGCCTCCTGATCAGGGAGGCTTTTTTTATGATCTTCTCTTAAGCCATTGTCCCAATTTTCGTAGCGGCTTTAGGTAAAGCGTAACAAAATAAGGGGTCATACCATTTACTTTCCAGGCCATCCTGTCTTCCTGATTGGCCCTCCACCTGTTGTCCATCGTGACATTGCTCTTCCCGCCCACACGCATCTTCACCAGAACTTCAGGAATATACTTCAGGTGTATGCGATAACGGTGAATCAGGCGAAGCATAAATTCGTAGTCCGCCGCTGAGCGGAAGTCAGACCGGTACGGACCATATTTATCTACCAGATGAGTTCTGATAAAAAATGTCGGGTGTGGCGGCATCCAACCATACAGGAATTTTCCCGGAGCATAGTTGCCGGATTTCCAATAACGCACCACATGTTCGGTTCGTTGCTTGTCCACGTATTCAAGATCACCATATATTGCATCCACGTCAGGATTTTCAAACGCTTCCCCTACCCTCCTCAATACCTGATCATCCGCGTAAAAATCATCCGCATGCAACAAGCCGATCACCTCCCCGGTGGCTAGAGCCATTCCTTTATTAACCGCATGATACATGCCCTGATCGGGTTCTGAGATAAATTGCGTTACGTGTGCGCCAAACTGCTCAACAATCTCCCGGGTATTATCTTCCGAAGCACCGTCAATAACAAGATATTCGAGATCAGGATACGCCTGGTTGCCTACAGACTGCAACGTATCCTTCAATGTGTCCGCACTGTTGCGACACACCGTGATGATTGTGATTTTTGGCAACAATGGTTTATCGGCTAACGAGATAATTCTCCAGTACGATCATGTCCATGCTTGTGCGGAGATAGCATTGCAATGCTTCTTCCGGCGTGTTGACAATCGGTTCGTTTTCGTTAAAGGAAGTATTCAGGATGATAGGTACACCGCTCTTCTTATAAAATGCACTGATCAGATGGTGATAGCGTTTGTTATGCACCTTATCCACGGTTTGCAGTCTGCCGGTTCCATCCACATGGGTAACGGCAGGTATCTTCTTCCGCATATCTTCCTTGATGACATACACCTTCTCCATGAATGGAACCTGGTCTGCTCCTTCGAAATACTCATCCTTATATTCAGCAAGAATAGATGGTGCAAAAGGCCTGAATGATTCACGCTTTTTGATCTTGAGGTTCAGAATGTCCTTTGCATCTGCTCTTCTCGGATCGCAAAGTATGGAACGATGCCCCAAAGCACGGGGGCCGAACTCTGCCCGCCCCTGGAACCAACCAACCACACCACCATCCAACAGGCATTCGCTCACCTTGTCATACAGAACATCATCTTCCAGTTTTTCAAAGTTGAGGTTATGCTTTTTAAGGCACGCCTCCACATCTTCATTCCTGAACCGGCTACCGGTCGCTGCAGACCATACCGCTTCCACCCTGGGACTCTTCAGAACCTGATTATGCACATAAAGCGCCGCTCCGAATGACGTCCCCGCATCATGTCCCGCAGGAGGAACATACAATTCGTCAAAAGGGGTTTGTGCGAGTATCTTTCCGTTGGCTACGGAATTCTGTGCTACCCCGCCGGCAAGACATAACTGTTTCAAACCGGTTTTCCGTTGAAGGGCGGTAGCCATATGAAAGATCACCTGTTCAGTTTTTCGTTGCAAGGAGGAAGCCAGGTTCATATGGTGCTGGGTCAACTCATCCTCTCTCTTTCTAGCCGGACCAAAAGCTTTTTCCATCACCTCACTATAGATGGAGCCGATAGAGGGCTCACCCCCTTCCCAGTTCATTTCCACACCTTCCTTCGCATGCCTGAAATAGGACAGGTTCAACTCAAACAGTCCGTTATCCAGCATATGTATCACATCGTCCAGCTGATCCAGGTACTCAGGCTTGCCGTAAGGCGCAAGTCCCATCACCTTGTATTCATCACCATATTTTCCAAAACCAAGGTATTGGGTAAAGGCGGTATACATGATACCAAGTGAATGTGGGTATGAAACGGTATCGTGTACCTCCATCTGATTGCCCGTTCCCGTAGCCGTCATGGTCGATGAAAAATCACCGAAACCATCGATGGACAGAAGTGCAGCTTTCTCAAAGGGAGATGCAAAAAAAGCACTGGCGAGATGAGATCTATGATGTTCTACCTGGTGAAAAACGGCACGAATACCAGACACTTCGGTTTGTGTTGCATTGGCCAGAAGCTGCTGCACAGATGAGACCTTCCCAAGGTTTTGTACCCGGTCAACAATGGCTTTGACTTTTACCCTATTCTTGAGGGTGTGCAAAATTTTCTTCCCTAGGTTGGCTTTCGGATCACGGGAGATAGCCACATGATCCAATTCGGTAACCTGGATACCCGCTTCTGAAAGGCAGAAACGAATGGCTTCTTCCGGAAAGCCAGCCCAGTGTTTAATTCTCTTGATCCGTTCTTCTTCGATGGCTGCCACCACCACGCCGTCTTTGAGGATACATGCGGAAGAATCCGCATGAAATGCGTTGATCCCCAATATATAGGTAGTTTTCATAATGTCGCCAAAATTAGAAAATTATCGAAAAGCTATCCCGATATATCTGGTTTTAGCAGAACTTTATATGTTTGCGTCCGTAGAAAAGGAGCTAACTAAATGAAGTCAGGTATGAAAAAGATTCTTGTAACGGGAGGTGCGGGCTTTATCGGAAGCCATCTTGTAAAACGCTTGGTTAAAGATGGCCACGATGTGGTTGTAACCGACATACTGTTGCGAGGGAATAAGCTTGATCAGGACATTCTTAAGGCGGTACAATTTAGCAGAACTGATGTGAGAGACCTCGATGGGATGAGGGTTGTCGCAAAAAATTGTGATTACATCATACACCTGGCAGCCATTCTAGGCGTGGATGTCGTGGCCGACAATCCTGTAGAGACCATGGAAACAGAATGCCTTGGCACACAGAACGTCGCCCGGGTGGCTATTGAGAACGGCGTAGAAAAGGTAGTTTATGCTTCAACAAGCGGCGTTTATGGTCATTCAGCCATTGAAAAAAGTGTTACCGAAAACATTACACTCGACCCCCGCACCAGTTATGCAATCGCCAAACGCTACAACGAAATATACCTGGCTGCGCTTTATGAAGAAAAAGACCTGAACTCGCTTTCACTTCGCTTCTTTAACGTATACGGTGAAAAGCAGGATACCCGGATGGTTATCCCGCGTTTCATTGAACAAGCGGTGCAGCATAAACCCATTACGGTATTTGGTGATGGGAAGCAAACGCGGGATTTTACCTTTATCGATGATACGGTGGAAGCCATCATCAGGCTTACACAAAAAGTCAAGGGTTGCGAGATATTCAACATTGCCAATGAAGAGGAGATCACCATCGGTGAACTGGCCGTTGAAATCAAAAGTCTTACACAATCTGACTCAGAGATTATTTGCATTAAGGCTCCACAAAAACGCTATGACTTTGAGATTGAACGGCGAATTGGTAGTTCTCAAAAACTTTTAAACGCCGTAGGATATAAGCCTGAGACCGTAATCACAGAAGGCCTGGAGCGCATTTTGGGCACTTCGGTAAAGGTGTATTAATCTCTATATTACCTATTTTCCTTATTCCCTCATACTAATACCCTGTTGTTGACGATCCAAACGACCACATTGTAATCGTCAATTCACATCATACCCTTCCTTTCTGTGACTTCGTTGACCTGAAAAAAATCAAAATTCACTACCTTTGGTTTATTCTGGTCCAACAATGTGCAGCCATGTCCAGATTTTATTGAGCATTTCGGAGTAAATTTTTCACGCTTAAGTACTCATCGCATTTAACGCATGCACAAACAATTTATATTTTATATGATGAAAAAGGCATTGATCCTTCTTTTTACTGTCCTGTTCAGCACCACCTTAATCATGGCTGATACGAATGAAGGCTCTTCCGTAAGAGTTACTTTCTCCTTCGAACCAAACCTTATCGACCCGGGTGATGTATTTATCATCAATGTAAATGTGATCAAAGGCGAGCTGGAAACAAAAGGCAAGATCACTGCGATACTACCCGATGGTTTTGAAGCTGCCGAACTGGAGTCCGAGGGAGGAACCTTTTCCTTCAATGAAAGAATAGTGACCATCAGCTGGAAGAACATGCCGGTCCCTGAAGAATTCACGGTCTCATTCGAAGTACAATCCGACACCAGCACAAGTGGCTCGTATTCCATTTCCGGAAGATTCGGTTATGTACAGGATGATCAGAACAAGGTCATCAATATACCTACGGAGCGTCTGCTTGTGGGGAAAGAACTCGCCGGTGGAACAGTGATTACAGTTAAGGGGGAAGGCGATGAGAAAAAGATTCGCACTTATACCTCTGAGCAATCGCAGGAACTAACCTCCACCGTGTCCGCGGCGGAGATCAGGGAGGTAAGTGGCGTGGACCTCACAGAAGGCGAAGGCGACCCCGCACCTCCGGAACCCGAAAAACCCAAGGTTTACTACCGACTTCAGATATTCACAGACACCAAGGAAGTGGATACCGAAAAGTACAAGAAAAAGTACAAGATGGAAGAGGATATTCATGTCATTAAAGACAGAACCAAATACATCTATGCCATAGGCGAATTCCAGAATTATAAAGAAGCCAATGCATTTAAAAGGGAAATGACCGGAAAGAAATTTGTGAAGACCGCACTTGTTGTAGGTGACCAGAATGGAAATTATATGTCGGCAAGTAAAATCAAAAAGATTCTGGGTGAGTAATAATTAATGTGCCTCCGTAACCATGAAAGCAAGATCCCATATTTTCATTTTGTTGATTGCATCCTGCCTGTTCACAACAGGATTACAGGCCCAGGACGCTGTGACCGTAAGTCAGAAATTTGTACCGGATCATGTGAAATCAGGAACCCCGGTTACCGTAGAAATAACTGTCAACAAGGGGAACATCGGAGGGATCGGAAAGATTCAGCAGATTCTCCCAAAAGGATTTGTTGCAAAGCCTATTGACCTTCAGCAGGGAACTTTTACTCAGGAAGATCGGGTTATGAAGATCATATGGCTTGCGCTTCCACAGACCCCGAAATTTGTAGTGAAATATGAATTGTCGACCAATGATGCAGAAGGTGGCTCCACTTCCCTGGGAGGCAAATTCTCCTATATGCTGAATGCGGAAAAAAAGAACATCGACATTCCTACACAACGGGTGCTTATTGAAACCGATGAAACCAAGGTAAATGTTCTGAACATCAGCGGCGAGGGAGATAGCAAAGAAGCAAGAACGCTGGTCCTGGACAATAAACCATCTTCCGGTAAGACCCCGGCATCGGATTCGACACCTGTAGTGGAAAATACTCAGGAAGAGAATACCGACGACCTGACATCAGCTTCGGCGGAACAGGCAAAAGAAGAAGCAAAAAGAATCGAAGAGGAAAAAGCTGCCGAGAAAAAGAAGGAAGAGGAGAAACAGGCCAGACTAAAAGAAGCCGAAGAGAAAAAAGCCAGGGAAGAAAAGGCCAGAAAAGCCGAAGAGGAAGCGAATGCCAAAGCAAAGCAGGAAGCTGAAAACAAGGCGAAAGCCGCCGAAGAAGCCCGCTTAAAGGCAGAAAAAGAAGCTGCAGACAAGAAGGCTAAAGAGGAAGAAGAGGCTAAAAAAGTTGCCGAAGTGCAGGCCATGAAAGTAGAAGAGCCTAAGGCTACGGAAGCTGCCCCACCTCAAAAAACAGAAGCTGTTCCTGAAAAGCCCACCCCACCTGCTTCAGACAAAGCACATGAGGTTGTTTTCAGGGTGCAAATCGGTGCGGCACAATCTAAAGTTCCTGTGTCTGTATTCGAGAACAAGTACAACCTGAAGGACGAAAAGATCTATGTGGATTATGTCAACGGATGGTATAAATACTCGGTGGGTGACTATTCCAAAGCGACCCAGGCTTCATTCAAAAGAAAAATTCTTGTAGATAAGAATGGTGTCAAGGGTGCGTTTATTATCGCATTTGACAAGGGAAAATATATTCCTGTTACCGACGCTAAAAAACTGGCCGGAGGATAGAAGGTCAGGACTGAACCTGTTTTACACCAGCAAATCTGGCATGCCAGCTTTTACCCAGAGGCACCTTCCACTGTTGTTCGAATTCCTGTCGCGTCTGCACCAAATTGTTAAAAACCACCGTGTCTTCATTCAGCAGACCGGAATCAAATGCCTGTTTGATATCATCCAGTGAGGTGGTCTCCACTTCTCCGCTACCGGCCATATAAGCCACCATCCTGCGATCCAGAAAGTCATTATTAAGTTCCGTACCCAAGGCATTCACCCTGGCCGTCAGTTTATCGATTGAACATCCTGAAGCATTGGCGTGTCCTTCATCAAGCAACACAACAACAAAACGATGATACACCACGGCCACCTTCGCAAGCAATTCCGCACCATGCGCCGCCCATCCGGAAAGAAAATCCTGCATATCGGAACGTACAAAATCCGCTTCCGTCGGGCTTAGTTTTCTTTGTGCCTGAAACACCCATACCCTCGCATCCAGGGGCATTTCCATATGCCGGATATCAGAGTCCATTGTTTTCTGCGATTAATTCGGCAAGATCATAAACCTTCACCTCATCCTCTTTATTGAAATGTTTGGTTCCATCCTCCATCATCGTCATGCAAAACGGACATCCCGTAGCGATGATACCACATCCGGTTCCCAACGCTTCTTCCGTCCGTTCAACATTCACTTCCTTATCTCCCTTTTCAGCCTCCTTGAACATTTGTGCTCCACCCGCCCCACAACACAGACCACGGCTTTTACTGCGTTTCATTTCAACCAGATCCGCATCCAGTTTTTCCAACACCTGCCTGGGGGCCTCATAAATTCCGTTGCCGCGACCCAGGTAACACGAATCATGGAAGGTGATCCTTTTCCCTTTGAAAGGTTTGCCGTCTGCCACTGTTACTTTACCTTCATCGATCAGTTGCTGTAAAAAGGTTGAATGGTGAATAACCTCATAGTTGCCTCCCAGATCCGGGTATTCATTCTTCAGGGTATTAAAACAATGTGGGCATGCGGTAACGATCTTCTTCACCTGATATCCGTTCAACACTTCAATATTTCCCAGTGCCTGCATCTGGAAGAGAAATTCGTTTCCTGCACGTCGCGCAGGATCTCCGGTGCAACTTTCTTCGGTTCCCAACACAGCATACTTCACCCCTACCGAATCCAATATCTTTACGAATGCCCTGGTGACTTTCTTATACCGGTCATCAAATGCCCCGGCACATCCCACCCAGAAAAGGACATCTACCTGTTCACCGGCAGCAGTCACTTCAGCCATTGTAGGCACTTTCACGGTACGCTGACCTTGCGCTGATTGATCCTGTTCGTTCATGAGCTTATGCAGGTTTAACGGTAATGTCTTCGGCCCACTTCATTCTGTCAGATTGCGAGAACTGCCAGGGAGCACCATTATTCTCAATATTATTGAACATGCTTACCAATGCTTCCGGAGCGGATGAATCCTCCATGACCAGGCTGCGACGCATGTCCATGATCAGAGAAACATGATCGATATTCACCGGACACTCCTGAACGCAGGCGTTGCATGTGGTGCAGGCCCATAGCTCCTCGGTGCTGATATAATCTCCTACCAGGGATTTACCATCGGAATAGGACGCATCCTTAATCAGTCCGGGGCCCTTATCATTCATTCTATGCCTAAGGTCCACAAATATCTTCCGGGGAGAAAGCAATTTCCCGGTGGTATTTGCGGGACATACCGATGTGCATCTGCCACATTGGGTACAAGTGAGTGCATCGGCGTAATTCTTCCACGATACATCTTCGACATCTTTCACTCCAAACCTTGGTACTACGGCCACTTCGCCTTCGGGTGGATTGGCAAAGGCGGTGTTCGGATCCATCATGGCCTTAACTTCCTTTGTTACACTCTCCATGTTGGCGATCTTGGTATAGGGCTCAAGCCGGCTCATGAATACGTTGGGCACAGACATGAACACATGAAAATGCTTGGAGTATGGCAGTACATTAGCAAACACCAGGACGAGGCAAATATGCGTCCACCAGTTGATCTCGTGGAATGCATGAGCACCTGAATCGGGGATCAGGTATTGTAGCTGCGATGCGACCGGATACATACCAACCATATTTCCCGCATGTGTCTTCACATAACCGATGTTCATACCCAGGAGGGAAACCATCAGCAGAAGGATCAGCATCAGGGCGATCGTGGCATCGATATTGGCGCCGGGTGTCATTTCCACGCCCCGGAAGCGTTTCACCCTCATCACATACCTGCGAAACAGGAATGCCAGACAGGCAAATACGATAAACGCGGCGAACACATCACCGGAAGCCATGATCACATCGTACAACGGCCCGATGAGAGCACCCAGAAACCGCTCTGTACCTGCCAGGCCATCCACCATCATTTCCGCCGTGCCCAGGGTGATCACGATAAAGCCCCACCATACCAATGCATGAAGCAAACCGATGCCGGGCCTTCTTAAAATTTTCGTTTGTCCGAAAGCAACCATCAGGGTAAGCCGCATGCGTTCACCAATGCGATCGATCGGAAATGAGGGACGGGTGAGTTTAAAAAACCGGCGCAACCTCATACAGGTAAAGCCGAAAACACCACCGGCCACCAAAAAGACAATAATGAATACCAGTTGCTTAGACATCAGTTCTTTTTGATGTTTGGATTGTTCTTTTTACCTAATGGATAAAAATAAGTCCTGGGATGCTCCTCCATATCCTTGATCAGTTTGTCCAGTGATTTTGATGCATTGGTCAGCTGATCATACAGGTCCGGATCCTGAAGCAATTTACCCGCTGTTCCTTCCCCGCTGTTGATCTTATCCAGGATTGTTGTCAGCTTGGACATGGACGTATTCAGTTCTTTAACCGTGCCGGAGATATTTGCCTTGGCCAGTTCACTGCTGATGTTCGAGAAATTCTTAATGGCGTTATCGAGCTCTCCGTTGTTGTTCTTGATATTGCTTGTGATGCTCTCCAGGTTGCTGGATATCTTCGCAAAGTTGCCTGTCTGCCCTGAAAGAAGTACTTCGAGTTGCCCTGAAGTCTTCTCAAAATTCTTGATGGTATTTTTGATGCGGACAAAGCTTTCCTTGATACTTTCGCTGGTACCTTCATTAAAGATGAACTGAACAACGGCGAGTACCGAGTCCAGGGAAACCATCAGGTTGTTTGCCCGTTCCTGCAATGGTGCAATGGTCTTGGACACGGATGTTGAGAGGCTCTCCTCCACTTCTGCACCAAGGGTATCACCCGGTGCGAGAAAATTCTGAGACCTTCCGAGGATAAGGTTAATGACCTTATCTCCCATCAGATTGGCACTCGTGATCCTCGCTTTGGAATCCCCTGGAATGGAGAATGCATCTTCATCTATGGTGAATGCCACCAGGATATTTGCCTGCTGTCCGTTAATGAACCGGATGTATTTGACCTGGCCAACCTTCAGTCCGTTTACCAGCACCGGATTGGCCTCTCCAAGTCCGTCCACACGGTCGTACTTAGCGAAATACACCGTATTGCTTTGGAAAATATTGGTGCCTTTTAAAAACTTGAATCCCCAAACGAACAATACAATGCCCGTCAGCACCACGATACCGATCTTAAATTCCCTATTTATTTTCACCTGAATAATTTGGTTGCATAATTACTTACCGGCTTCTGCCAGTGCATCCCGCAAAGGGATCTTTTGCCCGTCACGGAAGGCAACAATGAACGCATCTGTAAAACCCATGGCCCTGATATCACTCTGAAGTGTTGTCGCCTCAGAGAAAGTTTTGGCACTACCTGCTGCATACTTATAAATTCCCTGATCCTGGTATTCTTTTAAGCTGCTTAAGTTTTTAAATGACGGATCATTCATCTCTATCCTGTTGGCCGAAGATACGACTTGTACTTTAAATACCACACCTGCTTCTTCCTCTCCCGGTCTTGCGTTCACTTTTACATCATGCGAGGCTGTGTTACCTTGTTCATCCGGTGATTGTTTGGTCGGCTGGGTATTTTCCGGGGTCCGTTCAACAACGGTACCTGTGGATTTGGATTCCATCTCTTTTTTGTATTCGCTGAAAGCATTGAACAACCCGGCAGCTACTTTTGCCTGCCCTTCCGCAGATGTCAGAAACGCTTCTTCCGATGGATTGGTCAGAAAACCTGATTCGATAAGAACGCTTGGCATCGTGGTCTTATATAACACCAGAAAACCCGCCTGCTTCACGCCACGATCTTTCATCTTTGCTTTGTTCTTGTATTGGGACTGAATCTTAGTCGCCAGACTCAGGCTTTGTTCAAGATGGGCGCTTTGAAAAAGTTCAAGAATGGTACTTCCTTCGGGTGATTTGGGATCATAGCCGTCATACTGTTCCTGATAATCATCCTCCAGAAGGATGGATGCATTCTCCCTTTTGGCTACTTCAAGGTTCGCTGCGCTTTTATGCAAACCCATTACATAGGTCTCCGACCCATATGCCGCTGCAGGTCCTGAATTCAGGTGAATACAGATAAAAAGATCCGCTTTATTCTCATTCGCAATCGCCGCCCTTTTATGAAGTTCGATGAACTTATCTTCCTTTCTCGTGTATATCACCTTCACCTCAGGAAATTGTTCTTCGATATGTTTGCCGAGTTTCAGGGCAAGAGATAATGCAACATCCTTTTCCAGAGCGCCTGCGCCGGAACATCCCGGATCATGTCCGCCGTGTCCGGCATCAATCACCACTGTTCTGATCTTATACCCTTCTACCGGTTTTGGCACAAAAGATGTTAGCACTGTCAACACCGGCACTATCAATATGACCAACAGTTTTTTCATCGGAACAGGTTATTCAGAGGGCAAGTTATGGATGATTGTATGCGTTGCATAGCCATAGATCAACTATTTTTACACACCCGAAAGTTAGTTTCGGCCTTTTATCTAACTTAAAAATATCAACATTCGTTTGCTTCAGGTCCGATCCATCATACAATTCCTAAACATCCTCATCCTGTGTTTCTGCCCGTTATACGGCATTTCGCAAGTGTCGGATTCAACGATGGCTCAGACCGCAGACACAATCATAACGCAAAAACAAGGCCAGAATGATGCATTGAAATCACCGGTGCATTACACCGCTACGGATTCCATTCGGTTCGATGTGGCTGAAAAACTGGTTTACCTGTATGGCTCCGCCGAAAT
Source organism: Flavobacteriales bacterium (assembly GCA_020435415.1). Taxonomy (NCBI): domain Bacteria; kingdom Pseudomonadati; phylum Bacteroidota; class Flavobacteriia; order Flavobacteriales; species Flavobacteriales bacterium. The sequence goes on along the minus strand of JAGQZQ010000041.1, from coordinate 3,359 downwards.
ACAATATGAAACCACGACATTAAAGGCACCCTATATTGTCATCGACTGGAACACCAATACCCTTTCCGCAGAAACCAGACCTGACTCCACCGGCAAACCGATCAAGCCTGTATTTAAAGATGATGGAGAAGAATTTACTGCCTCAGGCATCAGGTATAATTTCAAATCAAAAAAAGGGAAGATCCTGGAGGTGATAACACGCGAAGGAGATGGATATGTGCACGGCGAACAGGTCAAAAAAGACACCAGCAATGTTTATTATATCAGAGGCGGAGATTACACGACCTGCGATCACGAAGATCCTCATTTCTCTCTTCATGCATCAAAACTCAAGGTGATACCCAATGATAAGATCATTACCGGGCCTGCATATCTGGTTATCGAGCATGTTCCCACACCACTGGCCCTTCCGTTCGGGTACTTCCCCAACAAACAAGGCAAAAGGTCCGGCATTCTTCTGCCAACCTATGGCGAATCCAAAGGGTTGGGTTTTTTCTTAAAAGATGGCGGGTACTATTTTGCACTCGGAAAATATATGGACCTCCAGGTTCGCGGTGATTTTTACTCACGTGGCAGCTGGGGAGCGCGCACCTCCAGTTCATACCGAAAACGCTATCGTTTCAGCGGCCGTGTGGATTTAGGCTATTCATACCTCAAGTTCAGCGACCCGGAATTCCCTGACTACTCTTTAAGAAAAGATTTCTTTATCCGTTGGAGCCACCAGCAAGACCCGAAAGCCCGTCCCCTCAGCCGTTTTTCGGCCAATGTGAACATCAACAGCGGAACGTATTTCCGGAATAACTCCTACAACGCCAATGATGTTCTTTCCAACGAATTTATGTCCAGCATCGGTTACAGCAAATCATGGAACCAAAGCCCTTTTAACTTTTCCATGAACCTCAAACACCGTCAAAATACGCAAACAAAAGTGGTGAACCTGAGTCTTCCGGACATGTCATTTTCTATGAACCGGCTCAACCTCAAGTCGCGGACTCCGGGAAAGAAACGATGGTATGAGAGCATAGGCATCAGTTATAACATGAATTTCAAAAACGACGTGCAGACATACGACTCATTGATGTTCAGTCCATCTGCATTTGACAATATTCGCCTCGGCGTCCGTCACAGTATTCCGATCAGCGCCTCCTTCCGCATCGGATATGTGACCATTTCTCCTTCCCTAACATCAAACATGCGCTGGTATCATCAGATCACCCGAAAAACATACGATCCGGATACCAGGACGGTCACTTCGGAAACCATCAATGATTTGTCCGCTCCCTGGGATTACACGGCCAACGCTTCGATGACGACAAAGATTTACGGCATCAAAGAATTCCGCGAAAAGAATTACATCAGGGCAATACGTCATGTCGTAACTCCTGCCCTGAATTTTAGCATACGACCCGATTTCGGTGACAGTCGATATGGTTATTATGATGAAGTACAAATTGACTCAACAGGCAGAACACAGGTTTACTCGCTCTACGAGCAGGGTATTTTCGGTGGACCGCCTAACGGTAAGTCGGGATTGCTTAGCCTGGGTATCCAGAACAACCTTGAAATGAAGGTACGCCCCGCAACAGGAGACACGACCGGCACTCCCAGAAAAATAAAACTGATCGAGAATCTGGCGATTGGAACCGGCTACGACCTCGCCAAAGACAGCCTGCAATGGTCGCGCATTGCCATGAGCGCACGTACAAGCATATTCAAAAATGTGAACCTTACCTTCAATAGTGTTTATGACCCTTATGTCATCGACACCATCGGCCGCAACCTGAACCGCCTGGAGGTAAATGAGAACGGGCGATTAGGACGGCTGGTTAATTTTAATACCGGCCTGAATTTCGGTCTGGCCCATCACAGCCGTGAAGAAAGAAATAAGAATACCACCAACCGTGGCACCGAAGAAGAACGCGAACAGGTATACAGGAACAGGGATGGCTATATCGACTTTTCCATGCCCTGGAGCATGAATGTATCCTATAACCTCACCTATAGCAAGCCTGTCTCGGAAGCGCTGATCACCCAATCCCTTGGACTGACCGGAGACCTGAAGATCACCAGCCAGTGGAAGACCGGCTTCAGCACGGGGTATGACTTCAAGAACAATCAGTTTACCTATACTTCCGTCAGTGTATACCGCGACCTGCATTGCTGGGACATGAGTTTCACCTGGATACCTTTCGGATTCCGTCAATCCTACAACCTGACGATCAAGGTAAAATCCGCGGTCCTGCAGGATCTTAAACTGACCCGCAGAAGAGACTGGTACGATCAGCAGTATTGAGCATACAGCAACAGCATACAGTTTGGTACCGTAAGCTTCCGAACTCCAAATTGTTTATCACGATTGCTATTGCTAACACTGTATGCTGCTGCGGTACGTTGGGTGCTGACCCTCTAACATCGTCACCGCACTGGCCTTCATCAGAGATCAGGGCGGTGTATATTTCCTGGGCATACCTCCGGAAAAATACGTTGCCCAACTCAACCGGAGGCGGGTATCCCGGTATCGCAACCAGAACTTCGACCGATATTTCGGAAATGTTATTACTTCAATCATCAAACCCCTGCCGACACATTTCAGTTAACAATCAACCTGCAACACAGAGCGAATGACTTTGCCACGAACCTCCCTAACAGCGCAATCAACGGGCTTACCCCCTGGAAGCTTACACCGGAACGGGTCCTGATTTAAGGGATTTCCACGCACATAAGGTGGCTGCAAGACAAAGAAGAATGAAAATGAACAGCAAATACAATTGTGGAAAATGTCCTTTCTCTGAATAATGCCAGCCAAAGGTTCAGACCGGTTCTGTTTTATCAAAAAGCCTGGTGAGACCTGCCGGTGACATACCGGTCCATCTGTTCTTGCAGAACGCTTGTCCAGCAATAATTTTCAAGGGATAGTTGCTTAAAACCAACACATTTTAATTGAAAGCAAATGGATGCTGCAACGGAAGTCTAAAGGTCTTTTCTGCGGAAATTGAATATTGATTTCAGATAAGCCAATGCCGACCATACTAATAAGGCTGTAAAGGAGATAATCAAACCTGCTTTGCTTCCGAAAAAGTCACTGAAGATCGCTCCTGATAACCCGAGCAAGGCAGAGGCATCGGTTTGCATAATGACAGCTATCCTGGCAATATCGAGCGGATTCAGGAATGATAGGATGAGGATCAGTTTTTCGATGGGATATTCACTGAATCGAAACATGAGAAATAACAGGATCCCATCAAATAAAAACGCGAAAAATGCCCATAAGATTAAAGTAATACCCATTCCTTTTACACGGTCATGTTGAGCCGTGCATATCCATAAGGAAATCGCTGTAAAAATACCGGTAAGAAACA
>JAGQZQ010000040.1 GCA_020435415.1 Flavobacteriales bacterium | reverse complement strand
TGCAGTGCTCCCGATCACCGCCCAGGATAGCACGCTGGTGACCTGGACTTATGATGATGGCCATGGCAACACCTCTACGCAAATCCAGTACGTGATCATAAACGATGTAACCGCTCCCGTGGCAGATGCAGGTTCACTGGCAGATGTGACGGATGAATGTTCGGTGACCAGCCTGACGCCACCGACAGCCACCGACAACTGTGTCGGTTCGGTAAACGGCACGCACGATGCAGTGCTACCGATTACCGCGCAAGACAGCACGCTGGTCACGTGGACTTACGATGATGGCCATGGCAATACATCTACCCAAGTCCAGTACGTGATCATTAACGATGTGACTGCTCCGGTACCCAATGCGGGTAGTTTGGCAGATGTTAATGCGGAGTGCTCCGTGATCAGTCTTTCACTGCCTACGGCAACGGATAACTGTGTTGGTACCGTCTATGGAACACACGATGCAACCCTTCCCATCACAACACAGGGCACTACGGTTGTAACATGGACCTATGATGATGGCCATGGTAACACCTCTACCCAAACCCAAAATGTGGTGATCGCTGATGTCACGGCACCTGTTGCGAATGCAGGTTCACTGGCAGACATAACAGATGAATGTTCGGTGACTAGTCTGACGCCACCGACAGCTACGGACAACTGTGTAGGTTCGGTGAATGGCACGCATGATGCCATGCTCCCGATCACGGCGCAGGACAGCACATTGGTAACCTGGACTTACGATGATGGCCACGGCAACACTTCTACCCAAATACAGTATGTGATCATTAACGATATCACCGCTCCGGTAGCGGATGCAGGTTCACTGGCAGATGTGACGGATGAGTGTTCGGTAACCAGTCTGACTGCGCCAACAGCTACCGACAACTGTGTAGGTTCGGTAAATGGCACGCATGATGCGACCTTGCCCATCACAACACAAGGTACTACAGTTGTAACATGGACTTATGATGACGGCCACGGCAACACATCTACCCAAACCCAAAATGTGGTGATCACGGATGCAACGGCACCGGTAGCTGATGCAGGTTCATTGGCAGATGTGACGGATGACTGTGAGGTGACCAGTCTGACGCCGCCGACGGCTACCGATAACTGTGTGGGTTTGGTCAATGGAACACATAATGCGACCTTGCCCATTACAACATTGGGCACCACTGTTGTAACATGGACATATGACGACGGCCATGGAAATACATCTACCCAAACCCAAAACGTGGTGATCACGGATGCAACGGCACCGGTAGCAGATGCCGGTTCATTGGCCGATGTGACGGATGACTGTGAAGTTGCCAGTCTGACTCCGCCGACGGCTACGGACAACTGTTTGGGTTCGGTGAATGGAACGCATGATGCGACCTTGCCCATTACAACATTGGGCACCACCGTTGTAACATGGACTTATGACGATGGCCATGGAAATACCTCCACCCAAATGCAGAATGTGATCATCAATGGAATAGATGTTTCGGTGGTGGTTACGGATCCGGTGATCACAGCCAACAATACGGGAGCAGATGCATATCAATGGATCGATTGTAACAACGGAAATGCACCGGTTTCCGGCGAAACAGCTTCTACGTTTACCGCTACGGTAAATGGCACCTATGCAGTGGTGATTACTCAGGGCAGTTGTTCTGATACCTCAACTTGCGAGGTGATCCTGAATGTGGGTGTAACTCCGGGTAGCGGACAATCAACCGGTATTGCCATCTACCCGAACCCTTCTGATGGTTCATTCACGGTAGATCTGGGTACCGAACACAACACCAGGCTTATCCGGATCATGGATGTACTGGGGTCACTTGTTTATGAGTTTCCTGTAAGCAACGAAACGGTCGTTGATATCCGTTTGAATCAACCGCCCGGGGTGTACTTTGTAAATGTGGTGGATGAGAATAATGGCATCCGGGTGCAAAGGTTGATTATCGGAAGATAGGAGTCATGCCACCGCGGCTTTCATACATTCTGATCAAATGTGCCTTGGTATTGGTGCTGGTTGGTAACTGTCTGGGAAGGCTACATCAGCCATATGCATCGGTACTGATGCTTGTCGGTTATATGATAATAGGGGTGGTCTATACCTTGCGGTACTTCGGAAAACAGCCTCGTAAGGAACAGGATCATTATAAGTTGGTATTGGCATTGACTTTTGCTTTGAGCGGGGTTGCCATGTTTTCGTCTGACCCATGGTGGTCTTATCTCACATGGTTATTTCCGGCCGTATTTCTTTTCTTTCTGGTGAATGGGATGGGTCCGGTTATGCTCCGGTTTCTGGGAGGAAGTGATCCGTCTTTTGTGAACAAGTTGTTGGGAAGCGTTGGATTTACATTGTGGGTTGTTGGTTCCATGTTCAAGATCATGCATTGGCCGGGCGCGAATATGCTGTATGTGATTTCGGTAGGTTTGCTTTCGGTATGGTTGTTCATTCCGGTGGTTAAGGGAGCAACGGCATAAACAGCTGACGCTTTTCATAACAGGAGCTTCGGATATGATTGGCGTGTGGCGGGGCACACAAATCCCCGCCCCGGTCTCAAGTTACCCAAAGGTTGGGGAGACCGGGAGAAAACCTTTGACGACTTCTTGCCATTGTAAGTATTATCAGATTTTTCATTTTTGTGAAAAGGGATTGATCCCCGTCTTTCTTTATTTGTGCCGGTGATTTCCGGGCATTCGGGATATGTGTTAGGAAAGGGTTAAAAAGATGGCCGGGTGATTTTGTTTTTGTAAAACAATGCTACCTTCGTGCGTAGAAATGCTTAACAAAAAGATCCTATATGGCCTGTTGTGTTTCTCGTTGCTGTTTACGGCATGCGGGGAGACCTCAGAGGATCCCGGGATCAGATCGTCTTTTGACAGTCCATTTCCCAAGCGACCTGTGAATCTCACATTTAGACTGGGTGAGTCATTCACGGTACAGGAAGGCAGTAGTCCGGTGGAATACAAGATCTCCTTTGACAGGGCCAACCGCCACAATTACATCGTCAACACTGAAACTTCCGACACCGCATTCGCCGGAATCATTTGTCGTTACCGGGGTTTGTATTATTTCAATCAGGCGATCAATGACAGCACTTATTGGATTTATGCTGTGAAAATCGGGGGAGAGGAGATCACCGGCCTGTTCTCAGCATGGCAGCAAATGAGTCGGTGGGACAGCCTTTATCTTCCGTTGTTTGAACCGGGAGGAGAAGCGAAATTGCCACAATTTCCGATGGCGAAGTACAATGGGGAGGCAAAAGATATGATCCGGATGACACCGGATAAACATGTCATGCAGACGTTCTATGAAGCACTTCTGGACAGCATGCCGTCCGAACCGCTTCTGCGTAACTCGCCTCCGCTGGCTTCCATTATTGTGGAAGAATTCGTTTCATCCGAGAGACTCCAGGCGCCGGGTAACGGTGAGATCGTGGCGAAGTATTTCCCGAATCCTGCTGTTGACCACTGTACGGTGGAACTTGCCAGCAGCGGTCCCCATGAATACGGCATCTATAACCCCAACGGTCAGTTGATCCGAAAGGGCCTTCTGCCGGGTTTATCCAATTACATTTCCCCCCGGGAGTTAAAACCCGGCCGTTATTTTCTGAGGGTTTATTCCGCCTTTCCGGGAGAAGCGGAAACCGTACAACTGATCGTTTCTGATCAGGAACACGCGTTGTAGACGGGATAGTTTCTAGTTTGTCGTTTCTAGTGTCTGGTTTCTGGTTTCTAGTTTGTGGTTTCTAGTTTGTGGTTTGCTTTGCCCGTATCGCCTTCGCTTAGCCGCTATTGCGGAGCAAGGCCGTATCTCGCACTTACGGGACAAGGCGGGGGTGGTTGGAGGAAGCCGTCAATCCGTGTGAAATTCAGTTGATTTTCTTGTCGATTCCAAAGATCGCCGTTCCCGGTAAGCAGTTGATAGTGACTATTGATTGGCATGATGATAATTTGTTAATTTAGCCTGTACCATGGGTCGATTTAATAAAATATTGATCGTTGATGACGACGATACCGGAACAATGCTCACGAAGATGATCATTGAAAACTTTGATCCTTCCATTGAGATAGATGTAGTGTGGAATGGCAGGGAGGCATTGAACTATCTTGATAAATATTGCTTTGCAGGTTGTGGGCGCGATTCAGGATGTCCCGAATTAATATTGCTGGATATCCGCATGCCGGTGATGGATGGTTTTGAGTTTCTGGAAAAATGGCAAACGAAGGATACCGGTGATCTAAAGAAAATTCCGGTGGCCATGTTATCATCATCATACTCGGGTGATATCGCCAAAGCGAATAAGTATCAGATCATGGGTTATATAGAAAAGCCATTGTCGGCAGATTCTCTGGCCTCAATTTTTGATAAGATTCACTAAGAAATCCGATCTTTGTAATATGTATGTTTCGAAACGGTTTGGGGAATCCACTCCTCAGAGATATCGGTTCATACAAATGTTACCTCCGAATTTTAGTGCCGCAGGTTATTTGACCAAACACACGTCTGTTAGTCTGATAACCGCAAAATAATGTGCCTGGGAAGATACCATTGGTATGAAACTGGTTTAAGTTTGATTGGGTAAATGCTAAAACGGAGGTTATGAAAGAAGTGCCGGATATTTATGTTGTTGATGATAGCTATTTTAACCTCGAGATTATCAACCGGCGGCTTACTTCCGCAATGCCCTGCAGTGTTTTGTTGTTTGAAGATGCCTGGGGATGTATGGAGTCAATGAAAGAGCATGAGCCGGATCTGGTGCTTACCGATTTTCATCTTAACAGGTCCCTGGAAGGACAGCAATGGCTTGAGACATTAAACCGGGAACATGCGACTGTGCCGGTAATTGTATATTCTTCAGCCAAAGATGTTCATGTATCCGGCTCACGGGAGGGAAATTCGCCTTTGGTTTTTGTTCATCGCGATGTTTATTTTCTGGATAACCTGGTGACGGAGGTTAAGAGAAAGTTGAACCATGATCAAAACCGCTTGGTCATGGTTGTTGAGCAATAACGGTCTGCCGGCAGCGGTTAATTTTATGTTGCTATGAGGGGAATCCTTTCGGATTTTCTTCTGAATAATGATTGCAGTTGACGATGGTGTGGAAGTGGTTTATATTTTGAATCATGAGATACAGATCATCAATAGAATACCTGATTGCATTCGCCTTTCTGGTGGTTATTGCACTTGTCATTGTTACGGGTATTTATTCCTACCGCCAATTCACGTCTATGGTTACAACAACCAGTGAAGCGGCCAGACCCGATATGAGGCTTATCACCGCAAAGGCCCTAAGAAATAGTTTGCTGGATGCGGAAAACAATGTGAAGTCCTTCGGCATTACGCAGGACACCGTATATCAGGATCTGTTTTATACCTCAGTCCACAAAGCCTATGACCGGTTAAACAGGCTTGACAGTATGCAGGCAGGGGAGGCCATTGATCTTTCATTGCTGGATAGCCTGGTTACATGGAAATTGACTACCCTCAATGATTTGCTTCGTTCACAAGGTGCTTATAGGGTCAGGGTGGCGTTGGATAAAGTGTTGACCAGAATTGAACATTCGGTGGAGGAAGAAATTTCAGAGAATCCTTCAAAACAGAATGAGCGTACCCGGCCAAATGGTTCGTCTCGGAATCGTTTGTTTAAGAAGTCTCAAAGCAACGTTCCCACCAATACCTCCGACCTGCAAAATGCCCGCATTCCCCTGTCTGAATTAAATAAAGAAGTGCTTCGGGTAAAGAAGGAAGAGTTCAATATCGAGGAAAGTCACCGGTTGAAAGAGTTGAATCTGATCCACAGCGACCGGGCACTTACAGAGCGAATCATGGCCTTGCTGGATCAATTGGAGGTATACGAAAGAAAGCAGCTGGCACTCAGCGCAGCAGAGGCTGAACAAACCCTGGATCAGACCAATCGGCAGATTGCCTTGTTCTGCCTGGCCATGGGCGTATTACTTGTTTTGATGGCCCTGGTTATGTTGAATTATATAAGGCAAAGTGCCAGATACAGAAGGGCGTTGATACGTGCCAAGTACGAAGCGGAGGACCTAGCAGCAACCAAGCAACGCTTTCTGGCTACAATGAGCCATGAACTCAGAACGCCGTTGAATGCTGTGGCCGGATTCATAGAGCAACTATCAATGAGCGAACTTGAGGATGAACAGCGTAAGCAGGTGGATATTGTTAAAAGGTCCTCCAGCCACCTGCTTCACATTATCAATGACCTGCTGGACTTCTCTAAACTTCAGTCGGGAAAACTTAATCTGGAAGAAGTTCCTTTCAGTCCCAGGGATGTGATGGAGGAAGCCTGTGAACTTTTAACGCCCATGGCGGCATCCCATAACCTGCCTGTTAAGTGTACATTTCAGGAGGGTACACCGGAAGTGCTGATCGGTGATCCTTACCGGTTGCGACAGATACTCCTGAACCTTTTAAGCAATGCCATCAAGTTTACAGAAAGCGGAGCAATTACGGTAACGATGTCATCTATGCAACTGGATGATGAAAAAGTGGCCCTGGGTCTGGAAGTAAAGGACACCGGAATCGGGATGAGCGAAGAACAAGCCAAAAGGGTGTTTGAGGAGTTTGAGCAGGCGCAGAACAGTACCAGCCGCCATTACGGTGGCACCGGACTCGGATTATCCATTGTTCGCATGCTGGTTCAGCGCCATCATGGTACGATTCAGTTACAAAGTTCTCCGGGTAAAGGAACCTCCGTTCAACTTGTGTTGCACTACAAAGTTGGATCTAAAACGGATCTGATTGCACAGACAGATGATCAACAAAAAGAAGTCCGGCTCCGGTCCGGGCTGAACATTTTGGTGGCGGACGATGAAGAATATAACCGCCAACTGATCAATACGGTTCTACAGAAACAGCAGGCCATTGTTTTGGAGGCAGCCAGCGGCCGTGAGGTGATGGAGCATATCCAAAAACGCAGATTTGATGTGGTGCTTATGGATATGAGAATGCCGGAAATGAATGGGATCGAGGCGACCGGAGAGATCAGGAGATTAACCGGCGAAAATCAACAGGTAATCATCATTGCACTCACCGGATCTGCGGATGATGAAAGCCATCAGCGGTTCTATGATGCAGGCGTGAATGGCATCGTGCCAAAACCGTTTAGCGAAATGGAGCTGTTGGGTGAAATGGAAAGGTTGCTCTCAAAAGATAGGCAGACAGTCGCCCAAACAATGTCGGGAAATGTAGGTCACATGCAGGATCTGCCACCCCTGAACCTGACCGAATTGAAGCGGTTATCGGACAAGGATGGGAAGTTTTACGAGAAGATGCTCAATCTCTTTGTCAAGGGTGTGCATGATGGGTTTGAAGAAGTTCAATTGGCATTGGGGAAAGGCGACTGGGATTCGCTGGGCGATCACGCCCATAAGATGTGCAGCCCGTGCCGGCATGTAGGCGCGACCAGGCTGGTTGATCATCTGAAGGATATCGAGTCGATGTGCAAGGAGCATAAGGTCACAGATGAGATGAGCGACATCATCACCCGGGCAAAAGAAGAGGCTGATCGTGTGCTTGATGAGGTGGAGAAGGAACTGAAGCAACTCCGGCAGGAATAGAAGCTTCGTGTTTCTACCCCCTAATCCCTCAAAAACCCATAATTTTGCAGAGAATAGAACGGCCGCCATGCGGTTTGTGCGTGTATGAAGCGACGAAGTTTTATAAGAAAGAGTTTGTGGGGCGCCGCCGGGATGGGTCTGATGGCATGGCTATATGCATGGAAGGTTGAGCCTTTCTGGCTGGAGTTTGTGCAACGAAAATTACCCATAAAGAACCTTCCGCCGCACCTGTCCGGAAAAATTCTGATGCAGATCAGCGACATGCACGTAGGTAACGCATTTGACTACCACTTTATCATAGAATCCTTTGAGGAAGCGAAGAAATATAAACCCGACTTTGTGGTATATACCGGCGATTATGTGACGTATAGGGGGAAAGAACAGTTGAGGCAGCTGAATGAAGTGTTGCAACATGCGGTAACAGGAAAACTGGGTACGGTGGCCATACTCGGTAACCATGACTACGGACGCAATTGGCGGATGCCGGAAGTGGCTGATAACATTACCGGCCAAATGACCAACGTCGGGGTGGAGGTGCTCAGAAACCGTCAGCATGAGATAGATGGATTGAATTTCATTGGCCTGGATGATTGTTGGGGGCTGAACTTCAATCCCGCTCCGGCGATGGATCACTATGACGCTGCCAAAGCCAACATCGTGCTTTGTCACAACCCCGACGTATGTGATATGGATGTGTGGAATAATTACCAGGGCTGGGTTCTGTCCGGGCATACCCACGGCGGCCAGTGCAAACCACCGTTCCTGGACCCTCCCATGTTGCCGGTAAAGAATAAAAAGTATACCGCGGGAGAGATCGACCTGGAAGATGGCCGTAGGCTATACATCAACCGGGCACTTGGAAACCTGCACCATATACGGTTTAATGTGCGGCCGGAGATCACGGTGTTTGAGTTGGAGGCGGTTTGATCCGGATTGCTACTTAATTCTGTAAGTATCGATCAAAGCTCGTATTTTTGAGAATAAGAATGAAGATCAGGTTCACATCCAAAGAGGAAAGTAATAGCGAGCGTGAGAAAGCGTTTCTTGCGTTATCGCCTGTAGAAAGGTTTTTTTCTTTCCTGCGGCTAATGGAGGCATTTTCCGGGTTACCCGGGAAGAGGAATAATAAACATACCGGCAATTTTCTGGTGGTTCGCGGAAAGGAACAATCGTGATCTGGGAGGAGAACATCAGGAATTGAAAAGGATAAGAGCAGATTTGTAAATTATCTGATTAGCTACTCAATCACCAAATAAAGGGAATGTTTCGTTTTCTCTGTTTGAAAAACGACGGTATAAATTCCCGGTTCAAAATCCTTTGCATTGATAAAATAATTCCTAGTATGTGCAGGGAAATGCCCTTCGTGAATCGTGTGTACTTTTTGCCCAAGCATATTATACATGATCAATGTTCCATCAACACTGACCGGCAGCTCCAATGGGATTACTGTTATGGCGGATGCAGGGTTTGGATAGATGTCGCCCATACCCACCAATGTGGTTGGATCAGTCAGGCCTAAAGGATCCCCCAGTACCTTGAATGTCCAGTATCCTTCCGGCGCAGTGATGGGACGCGTCAGTTTTTTCCCGTTGTTGGCTTCGCCTTGCACATAGTAGTAAAGGGTGGTTCCTCCCGGATGGGCAGGGATATTTGCCGCCCACATGTCTGAGCCCGATGCGGTCATCGGTACTGCCGTGTAACCGGTGCCTGGTGTGGTGCTGTAGTAGAGCGTGGCTTTTTTGATTCCGCTGCGGTGTTTGATCAATGCATCAACGGTGTAGGGGTTTGATTGGTCCCAGGTGTCTTTCAGACTTTGGTGCGCGATCCACATCGGGTCTGCTACGCCAATGGTATGGGTAATGCAATGGATGGCACCGCTTTGGGAAATAAGGTTTTCATTGCTGTTGTCCACATCGATCGTGACGATGCGGTAACCCGGATTTGCTTCCTGAAGAATGCGCAGTGCGGTGGAGTCGAACTCTTCGCGGTAAACGGGCAGCAGGATGGTTTTGTTTACATAGGTCTGGTTGGCATAGGTGCGGTAGTATCCGTCCGGTGGATATAATCCGCCTGTGCTCGGTGGCATGGGAATACGTACGATCTTAAATGGTTCACCCCATTGGTTCTTGAAGTTACTGAGGATGTACTGCAGGTTGGCTTCAAGCTGCGGACCATCAGAGGTGCCGTTCGGAAACTGACCCACCAGCAAGCGTTCTTCATCAATCAACTTCATATGCATATCGATATGATGGATATCATCATACGGCAACACAGTCATCTTAATATAATTGTCGATGCCGAGCCACCGCTTATATATATCGTTAATCTCGTTTTCCGAATGGCTGGGGTAAGACAAGCCATAGTCTCCGGTCCCGTCGTTTTCATCCAGGATCAGTTTGGAAGAAAATGCCGTACTGAAACCATCGCTCATCCAGTTTCCGCCGGTTGCCATGATCTTATCAGGGTTGGAGTTGGTGGTGTATAAGCTGAGGTCTTTGAACTGGGCATAGGCTTGTGGCACCACATCGTCGCTGGCCCTCGGACGGTTGTAGATCCAATCCACCAGGATGAGCGAGTCCACATCATTCGCGTATACTGAATTGGCGCCGTAGTCCCTCACCCAGATGGAGTTGAACTGGGTCTGGACAAAAGACAGGTTGGTAAGGGGAACACCGCGTGACTGCAGGGCACTCTTCACGGTAGACTGGTTAGAGCAAATAATGATCACTTCGCATTCATCCTGTGCGGCATCCACGATCTGACTTTGGATGTCATTGTAATCTCCTGTCCATGTAATGACCAGCGATTGCACTTCTTCCCATTCCGCAGCGGTTCTTAAACTATTGAAAGGAGGGGCGACGGTTTGCATGCTTTCCGTGCTGCGGGTAGACAGGTATTCTTCCATCATCCCTTCTTCCTCCGGTGTCATGCCCTTTGGCAAAGATTGGGCAAAGACGACACAGGAGGCAATCAGGGAAAGAGTAGTGAGGTAGAGGTGTTTCATGGTTGAGGTGTAGGGGTACGTTTTTTAGTATTTCACAATTCGGGCGGTGTGGGTGGTTTGCTCATCCTGTATCATCAAAAAGTAAATGCCTGACTGAAGAGCCGACATATCAACAGGGAAACTGTTGTCTCCCGGAATGCCTGAGGCTGTGTAAACAATGATCGTTTCGCCCAGGGTGTTCACCACGCTTAATTGTAGTCCGGTAGCGTGATTGACGTGTACATTCACGGTGATGTGATCAGTGGTTGGATTCGGATAGATGCCGGTCAATACCGAAGCACTATTCTCACCCAGTGAAGTGTTGAGCGGCACGGTGACAGTTTCTGTGGCCGTGCATCCTCCCGCATCTGAAACGGTCACCGTATAGTTGCCGGTGCAAAGTCCGGTAGCTGTGGCAGCGGTTTGGGAAGCAGGGTCGTTCCATAGATAAGTGTATGTGCCGCTTCCTCCGGTGGCAGTCACTGTAGCTGTGCCATTGCAGGTCCCATTGTCAGGCGCATTGGATGTTGAAGTGTTCAGCGAGCCTGAAGTGATGGTAGCGGTCACTGCAACACGCTGACTTTCGCAAACGGCTTCCGTTACTTCCCAGTCATAGAAGTAGTAATAATACCCGGCAGAACCAGCATCGGTTTCTGTGATGCTTACCAGGTTGGAGATGTTATAAGGATAGTTTGCGCCGCTGTTGTTTCGGTATAGATTGGGAATATCATCCGTCTTGATCGCAAACTGACTTCCGGTCTGCAGGGTGATATCCAGTGTGACACGACTTTCACCGTCGGGAATATTTGCAGTGACTTCGCCGACTTTGTCACCGGAGCTGTTCAGGACCACAATCGTGCGGTTGCCTGCGCCGGTGGCGTATACTTTGACGGATTTCAGGACGACGGGTTTTAATACATCGAAATACAACCTGCGGTCTGCATTGCTGGTGAAGTTACCTCCGGACCCGAAGGTATTATCGGAGGGTCCGCCTTTGACCGCGGCTTTCTCATCCAGCGCTTCTACATAATAAGTCGTGGTGTTAGATAAGTTTGGACTGTAAGTGTTTCCGGTGTGAACCAGGTTGCCTGCAACGGCGGCATCATACCAGTTCATTGTTCCTGTGCCGGTGGCGGTCATGTTCACAACACCTGCTCCGCAGCGGGAAACATCCGGTACGACCGGATCCGGGGTGGAGGGCATCACGGTGATGTAATCTACCTGGTTAATGGATGTAGTGTCTCCGTTGGACATGGTGGCTTTCACATATACCGGATAAGTACCGGCTGTGTTGTAAGTGATGACCGGATTTTGTGAGGTGGATGTGGAAGGTTGTCCGCCCGTGAATTTCCAGGAGAATGATACGGCACCATCGCTGGTTGCGGTAAATGTGGCGGATTGTCCGGCGCATAGCAACTGGTTGTCGGATGAAAGAGAGATACATCCGCTGCCTGCTGCTGCATTAGGGTCCAGGCCGGTGGTTTGCCTGATCCAGTCATCAGCATATGAAATACGGGAATAGACACCTGCGTAGTTTGCTTCTGCACAACCATCTCCCCAGCTTACAACGCCTGCAAGTTTCCAGCCACAGCTCCCGTTGCGAACAATAAACGGTCCGCCGCTGTCGCCCTGGCAGGCATCCTTGCCGCCGGTTCCCATGTAGCCGGCCGCGATCATCCATTCGGTGATCTGGTTGCCATAACCGGCATCGCTGCTTTTTACGATAGGCACTTCAACCTTTTGAAGTACGTCGGGACTGCTGCCACCGGAAGACAGGGTGCCCCATCCACTGGTCAGCGCCATGACACCGGGGTCGGTCATTCCATTGGTGGCATCACTTGCTGTTACCCAAGGTATGGCTTGTACTTTCGGATCGGACAGGTCAAGGGCCTGATCAAGTTTGATGAGGCAAAAATCCGGTTTTGACGTAGAGCCACCGCTGTTGCCAGGATAGTAAATGACTTGGGAAGCCTTACGGGTTTGGGTGCCTCCCTGGCTGCGGCGGGTCATGCCAAATGTAAGTGTTTGTCCGGTGGATGGCTGGCAGTGGGCAGCTGTCATCACCCACATGTCACTCAGGACCGTGGCGCCACACCCGCCGATGTAAACCTGCCAGGGAAGCTCTTCTGCGGAACTATTTTCTCCACCCACGATCTGGATGATCTCATCCGGATCCTGGTCTTTGTGGGTTTGGGACCATGCACTGCCAAAAGACAGTAATATGGCCAGGATCAACATTAATATGCCTTTCTCTGGTAATGAGATAAAACGATAGCTTCCATGAAGTTTCATAGCGTCGGGGTTTTAATAAAAAAGAAGCGGGAGTAATAAACTAAATCGTAACCAGTAGCAAATTAATGCACGACAGGCAGAAAGGCAATACGTGAAATTTTCAATATTAGGGTTTTATATTGAGCATGACGGATGATCGTTAATGTCAATCTTTTTGATTTTCAGTCACCTTCATCCAAAAAATTTTTCTTTTATCTGGGGTTTCAAGTGTGAGTGTATCGTTTTGCAGATTCCACAGGCGGCATTCACGAAGGATGGTAAGCAAATCATTTTCCCAGGGCGTGTTGGGGCACGCTTTTCGCGTTGCGCCGATCCGGTCAAAATAAATGCTATCGCCCTTGAGGTGATATGGGCCGAACATTTCGTTGCATCCGGTAAATCCGCTGAAAGAGCTATCACTGGTGAAATTCAACACGACGCCTGCGGGATTGTCTATTGTAAATGCTGCCCATTCATGATTGATGAACATAAACTTTCCCCTTATGTCAACAGGGGTTTCGGGGATGCCGGTTTGGATATTCTTTCCATCTTTAGGTGAAGTTGCAGACTTGTTGGTCTGGCAGGATGCCAGGAACAGAAAGAGGGCGAAGGTGAGTATCGGTTGGTGCATGGGTAAAGGTAAAGAAGAAAGATTGTAAAGGGCAAGCAAGAATGCATTGATCGGAGATACATTGTGCCATCAAATATTTTGCCTGTATTCAAAGTTGACTCGATAAATCGGTATTAAATTCTGGGATATGTCTTTTTTCCTTATTAAATTCCATATCTATTTTATATATTAGCCCTGACAGTAGAGTTAGAGTAACCACAATTTTCATTTTTAGGTAAACAAAGGTGCGGGTCGGGGTAACCGGTCTGAACCTGCATGCTACAAGCTTTCGGTGCAAAGGTCGGAAGCATGGAGGATGGGGTTTGTGCATCCTGTTTACCTTAACTATAAAAAGTCCCTACACTATGAGTAAAAGAGGTTTTGGTTGAGTTTTGCGCTGGTCCCGGCGATCGCGATTTGTCTGTTGAATGTAAACCGGCATACCGAAGTACCCGGTAACATGAGGCCGATGGTTATGGATGTGGATCATGAAGATGAGAATGAACACAACCCTGATAAGAACCGGAACTGGACATCAGAAGAAGCGGCGTTGTTTCAACGGGAGATGCAACAGGTCAGGAATTCATTAAAACAGGCTGCCGTGCAGCGCGGGATAGAAGCTTATGCCGGGGGTGCACTCGGTGGAACATGGGTGAACCGTGGTCCATACAACATGCCGGGTTCTTTTTATTTTACGGAGATGGATGAAGGAACCGACACCGTATATGCCATCACCAACGGTCACTATGGCGGGGTTCAGTTCATATGGAAAGGTACCCTGACCGACGATCAGTGGACCCTCATCACTCCGAAACATCCTTACCGGTTTGAAGATTTGATCGTACTGCCGAATGGTTCCGGACGGCGCGTCATAGCTGCACTGGAAGGTGGAGGTATTATGTATTCCGATAACGAGGGACAAACCTGGACCAACGCCACAGGTCTGCCTTCATCCCTTAAAAGTACCATCGTAAACCGTCAGGATAACAACGTGCTTTATGCCACCGATGGAAAGGTGGTATATCGTTCTACCAACCTGGGTACTTCATTTTCATCTTTTCAAACCATCGGTTCATCCGCGAGCTATGCCCGGATGTATTCGCCACGCTGGAGCAGTCAGCCGGGTGCTGAATCCGTTTATCTGGCGGTAGACAGCAAGTTCTTTAAACTAAACAGTCAGAAAACTTCCTTCACCCAGGTGGGTACGATTGCCACCGGTGGACGTATCGGTATAGGTGGAGATAACCGCAAACTCTGGGTTACTCTGAGCAACAAAAAGTGGCATGTGAGCACCAATGACGGTCAGACATGGGCCTATCAGCACACCTCTAATTGTTACTATAATGATATAAGTGATGACATGGAAACGGGTCACTATCCCGGTGTACATCCGGAAGACCCCAATATCCTTATCGGAGGATATTCAAACCCCCTTACTACGCGTGATGCAGGTGCTACCACCAATTTTGATGCGAACAAGTACTGGGGGTATTACCAAAATTCCGTCGGTAATGATCCGAAGGTGCGGGTGAATTATCATCCCGATATCCAGGGTAGTCAGTTTTTCTATGATAAGAATGGAGACCTTTTGACCCTGCGTGCAACCGACGGTGGTGTGTTCGTCTCATACAACGAGTGGACCAAGACCAGTTATCCCAATAAGAGTGACATCGATGGTGTGTACTATAACATCTCGCTGTTCGGAAAGCCCTCACAGGAAACATACCGCGGCGGATTTATGTACGGTGCAAAAAACATCGACGACATGACGGTAGGTACGCAGGACCAGGGCTGGCAGAATACCCGCCTGAATACCTATGGCAACGATATGTTATCCTGGGATCAGGTGGGCGGTGGTGACGGCCCTTGTTGCATCACGGGAGACGGCATTATCGGATGGAAGTATGAGTATTTCGGAGAAGGTGTTTTCAGCCGCATACAATTGGAAATACATATAAAGGCCTGAGCGGAACCAGCAACTCATCCTCTTCTTACGATTTCAACGGAGGATACTACTTCACACCTTCGGTGGGCGACTGGGATGATGGTGATCGCATCTGGGTGCTGAGCCGCACCCTGAGACGGATCGAGTTCAATTCATCCACCCAGCAGTTCTCTCAGGTGGAACAGGATCTTTCCAATTCAAGCGACTATATGCAGGGCATTGCCCAATCGCATGTGAATCCTGATGTGGTGTATGCCTTACAGGATGGCCGGGTGTTCAAATCAACCAACCGCGGTACGTCCTGGACGGAGATCGCGGGGCAGTCGGCTACGGGCATGAGTGCATCAAGCCAGAACAGGGGCATGGGCTGGAGCTCACCTTTGGATGAGAAGATCGTGCTGTTCGCATCCCAGTCGGGCACGTCGGTCAAAACAATTTTTTCGAATGACGGAGGGCTTACCTGGAAAAACGTGACCGGCAGCGGGGCAAATTATTTTCCCGCTGCCGAGGTCAACGGAATGGCCGGTACAGCGGATGGAACCATGGTGTTTGCATCAACCAACATGGGGCCGTATGTGTTCAATGTTGCCGAAGAGAAATGGTATCCGTTGGCTACCGATGACGACGTACCCGTTTTCTGGGGACAAATCGTATACTGTGTGAAATATGGTAACCAGGAAGTGGTGCGCTTCTCCACATGGGGGCAGGGGGTGTGGGACTTCCGCATCAGCGCTATCACGGCGAGTTTTACCGCCAGCACCACGCGGAGTTGTGATGGACAGGTTAGCTTCACGGACCAGTCTACTGGTGCTTCCAATTGGTTGTGGGACTTCGGTGATGGCAATACTTCCACAACGGCCAGCCCCACGCATACGTATTCTTCAAATGGCACCTATACCGTTACCCTCACGGTAGACAATGGTGCTGGTAGTTCCGATCAGACCACACAACAGGTGGATGTGTACATCATGTCCGCACCCACTGCCAGTGGAGCAAATATTTGCAGTGGTGACAGCACTACGCTCACTGCTTCAGGCAGCACGGGTGTGTTCGAGTGGTTTGATGACGCTGCCGGGAATAACAGGGTAGGGGAAGGAAGTTCATACATCACCCCTGCGCTGAATACGACCACCACTTATTATGTAAGGGCAAAGGAGAATGTTGCTACAGGTACCCTTGGTCCGGTGGATACTTTGATCGGCACCGGTGGCATGCATGCCTCGGCCGGTTATGGTTTGAACTTTGATGCCGTCCAGTCTTTCCGTTTGCGCAGTGTAAAAGTGTATGCCGGCTCTGCCGGCCCAAGGGAGATTGTCGTGAAGGACGGGGTCGGTGGAAATGTGATCGCCACAAAAACAGTTGATCTTAATCTGGGTGAGCAACGCGTGATCCTTGACTTTGACATTCCACAGGGCAACGGCAGATTTTTGCAGATCAATTCTGCTACCATCGATCTATACCGAAGTACAACGGGTGGGGCATTCCCTTATCAGTATGGAGGACTGGTATCCATTACCGGTACCAACGCTCCCAGCACAGATTACTACTATTACTTTTACGATTGGGAGGTGGAAGCGGAAGCTTGCCATAGCGACCTTATCCCGGCTGTGGTTACGGTAGATCCCGGTCCGGGTAAGCCAACCATCAGCGAACAGAACAAGGTACTAACCGCCAGTATTCCGGGTGTCACATACCAGTGGTATCTGAACGGCCAACCTATATCGGGTGCAACTTCGCAGTCCTATACGCCGGTGGATGAAGGGGACTACACTGTGGAGGTCACAGATGGAAACGGGTGTTCATCCACATCTGATATCTATCCGTTTGTATTTACAGGCATTGCAACTTCGGGTGAGCCGATGGTTGTGAATGTATTTCCGAATCCGGGCAGCGGTGTGTTCATGATCACTATTCCGGATGCAGGACAAAGGGAAACACAAGTGTCCGTGATGGATCACAGCGGTAGGGTGATACTTAGGGAGCAGATGTCCGCATCGTCGAATAAGCCGGTCCGTGTTGACCTGTCTACCCATCCGTCCGGAATCTATTTTGTGGTGGTGCGGTCGGAAACGAGTGTGTGGTATGGGAAGTTGGTGAAGGGGCGTTAGTCCTGTCTTCTTAGCTGGTGATAGGGAATCCGTTGAGTGCCTTTTTGTTTGTTATCATCTTTAAAATATCAGGGCTATGCCCCTTTTTCTGTTGCGATGAATTTCGTTGTATTACGAAGATGTCAGGGCTACGCCCCTTTTTGTTGCGATGAATTACGTTGATCTACGAAGATGTTAGGGCTATGCCCCTTTTTTGTTGTGATGAATTACGTTGATCTACGAAGATGTTAGGGCTATGCCCCTTTTTTGTTTCGATGAATTTCGTTGTTCTACGAAGATGTTAGGGCTACGCCCCTTTTTTGTTTCGATGAATTGCGTTGTATTACGAAGACGTCAGGGCTACGCCCCTTTTCATGTGTAATGAATTTTTTGGATGTTCTTCTTTCCTTAGACGTGTATTATCATAATCTGAAGCCGGCGTGAAATAGGGAGGCATTGTTGGCAAAGGGCGTAGCTCTGTCTTCTGCGTTGCTGGTGAAAGGAAATCCGTTGAGGGCTTTTTTGGTTTTCCATTATGCGTTGGGTAGCAATCTGGCCATATTATTCCGTACAGTTGGCAAAGGGGCGTAGCCCTGACGTCTTCGTAGCAATTGGATACCAGGGACGTTAATGAAGGGGCGTTAGCCCTGAGATCTTCATTCATCATACCATTCAAACAAATATTTTGAGTCATATTCAATTTCAAATTTCTGTAACAGCAACAAATATTCATCCCTGAATGATTGCTTTTTGTGATGTTCTGGTTGGTTCAAAACGTATTTCACCACCTTGTCTATATGTGATTTGGAATAGGTAAATGCCCCATAACCATCTTGCCAGGCAAATTTACCGGGTAAATATTTCTTTTCGTTCAACCATTTGGAAGAACCTGATTTTACCTGTTCCATTAATTTGGAAGGGGCCGTCATAGGGTGCATTCCCACGAAAATATGTGCATGGTCCGGGTTGCAATAGATGGCATAGATTTTACATTTTTGATTTGTTATTATTCCGCACATTACTTTTTCCAATTCGTCTCTAAAGCGCTCTTTAATTAAGTTTTCTCTGCCCTTTACAGAAAAAACGAATTGAATATATATTTGTGTGTATGTGTTTACCATGATTAATAAAATATCAGGGCTACGCCCCTATTCTGTTGCGATAAATTGCGTTGTTCTACGAAGATGTCAGGGCTATGCCCCTTCTTTAACATTCCAGGCACTGAATGAATCAGGTTTTGTCAAATCTGAATATTCTCGGTGAAGAAAGCGGGCTAAAGTGATGCAAGAATTTGCTGAAGTGATATTAGACCATCATTTGCCTGAAAAGCTAGCATACAATTTCAGCATACAGCAAGAGCATACAGCATACAGGCGGAATCACTTGGTAAATAGTGTGGTTCAGTGCCTGTGTGTATGCCTGCCTGCCCAGGTAGGAGCTGTGTGTGATGGCAGACAGGCTCGCACTGCATGTTGAAACTGGAGATGTCTGTGCTATTGCGGTTTATTATTCCTCTTCTCCCAACATTGCGCGATCATAATCCGTCTCAGGTGTAAAATACGGCAGCATCGTTACCCTGTCAGGAAATGAACAAAATACTTTCCAGTATGCACGCTTATTCATACTGTCGAAATGGATGAGCCCTTTCCTGTACTGTAATGTCTGGATGAAGTTTAATCCAAGACATGCCAACAGGACAAACGCTGCGACACTCATGACCACTTTTTTTCGTCCCTTATCAAAAAGGAATCTGATGGTTGCAGCGAAAGGAAGCGCTAGTAGGGCATAGGTTTCTACCAGGGGGCGACTGCCGAAGCTTCCTCCATACCACCAGCACCACCAGCTGTACACCACATATACATGTAATGCGATGTATGCCGCGGTGGCCCATCGCCAGTGCTTCAATTCCTTTGACAATAAGGCAATACCCACCAAAGCAAACACCATAATGGGCGTGTACAACAGCCATCCCTTTCTGTATCCGAATAATCCTTCCGTGAGGTGCGGACGATCAAAATAGAATCGTTCTTCACCATAGCTGTATGCCAGCCAACTTCCCGTGACGTATTTCCAATAAACCATTTGCAATAATAGAACGGCAAAACCTGCAAGGGACGCAAGTGCCAGTCCGCCCCAACGTTCTTTAAGAGCAGCAATCAGATTTTCCTTGTGTTGAAGCATAAAAACAATCACCAGCGGCAAAACCATCAGTCCGTTGGATGGCCTGACCAGGATGATTAGACCGGCAACCAATCCTAGGAGGATGGATGTTCCCATCCGGTTTCGTTCCAACCAGGAGGAGAACGTTTGCAGCAGCGTGCAGAACAGGAAAAACGAATAAGCATGCGACATGGTCGGCTCGGAAGTAGCGTAGTAAAAAAGATTACTTCCGAAGCAGAGCAGGAGCAGGGTGATACCGGTGACACTATCGGAGAAATAGCGCAGCAGGAACTTCCTTAGGAATATGGCGCCGAGTAAGACATAGATCATGCCGCTCCAGTAGATCATGATCTGATAGGGCAACGACCATCCCGAGGTATCGCCACTTGTGAGGACGGCATAGGCATGTGCGATCAGGAAGAATGGCATGTACATGATGGACACGCCCATGGTTGTTTTCGGGATGTATGAATCGTTGGGGCCTTCCACCAGCCATACGAAGGGAAAGTCACCGTCCTTTACAAACTCAAATTTCGCGTCGTTGTAAATGAAGATGGCGGGCAGGTATTCATAATAGATCAGCGTGTCATACTGGAAAATATTCTTCCGGTTCCAGACACTGATGTTAAAGCCGACATAAATGTAAATGACCGACAAAAACAAGAGTACACCTTTGCTGAAGGAAATCTTCATGCGGCAAAGATAAACCCTTATTCCGGCATTTTACCGGAGTATCATTTTCAGCATCCGGAAGTCTGTGCGGCATTGTAGATTCTAACGGAAATGGTTTGTTTCATCTTTTTGTCTTTGGAATTCCGTGCGGGTGTCCACACGGGCATACGGCTGACGGTCTCAAACAAACAACCATCCGCTAACGTATTGCCGGAGGACCACAACAGCCGCACATCCGTCACGTTTCCCTTTTCGTCTATCGTGAACTGAACCACACTCTCTTTGAACGAAGGATCCATTTGAGCCGCTATCGGCCAGGTGCACGCATCGCTGAAGTATTTCGCCATGGCCTCTGGTCCGCCGGGATAGCTGGCTTCCGTTTCCGGCACAGCAAACGTCCGGTGGTGCATGTGACCTGGTTCAAGGACGCCGGTCACCGCATTGGTTCTCCTGTAGTCTGCATCCATCATGATCAATGTGCCGGGGTCTAATTTTTTCAGGATGCTTTTTTGC
Organism: Flavobacteriales bacterium; assembly: GCA_020435415.1. Taxonomy (NCBI): domain Bacteria; kingdom Pseudomonadati; phylum Bacteroidota; class Flavobacteriia; order Flavobacteriales; species Flavobacteriales bacterium. The sequence continues at coordinate 7,108 of JAGQZQ010000040.1, read as the reverse complement.
TCCGGATTCAAAGTGTCATTGGTGCCGGTTACCTTTGTCAGTTCACCATCGATCATCACCGCAAGCTCCACGTTAATATATTCCTCGATCCAGCTGGCAGGGAAGTTCGGGAAGATGTCACTGAGGGTGGCGGCATTTGCAAGCTTCTCCATCTTTGCGCGCTGGAAGGCGTTTCCGTAAATTTCATACTGCATATCCGGTTCAGCCGGGACAGGACTGTTGTTATTCATTGGGTCTACACCCATGAGAACTGACAGGCCGAGCAAGGCAAAAAGGCTACTTTTCATAACGGTGTTTTTTTGGTGATATTCAAAGGTAGCGCCATCCTCCAAGCGTTGGCGTTATCAACCAGTTATTGACTTGTTAATGACTTGTTATTGCCGGCGATACAAAAGGCGGACAGTGTTAAAAAAGGCTACATTTGAGTAAGACCATGAAGCCGAACCGTACTTACCTGTTCATTATCATTTCTTCCATTGCGCTTGCAATTGTTCTGGTGATACAGTGCAACTGGATCCTGCAAACTGCCAGGATCAAGGAGAAGGTGTTCAATGACAATGCCAATATGGTGCTTTCCAAAACTGCCGAAGCCCTTCACACTGATCAGGACATGTTTTCCAGACTTCAGATCTCCCTGCAGCAAAGCGAGGCAGACAAGATCGATTCACTGCTGAAGCACTACATGCAGGTGTACAACATTCATATCAATTACAACTTCGAGGTGACTCCTGCGCCTGCATCGATCAACAACATATCAGGCTTTGTTCTTAACAACAAGGCCAACAAAGAAGGGGCCTACCAGGCGTGTATCAGTGGGGATGCCAAGCAGAACAGCGTTGACCTTATGTTGACCTTTCCGGACAAAGAAGCGTTCATCCGGGCGGAAATGGGAATACCCTTCATCACTTCGGTGATCCTCATCTTCCTCGTGCTGGTCATGTCTTGGCACACAGTTCACTCTTTGGTGAAAGAAAAAAGAATATCAGAGCAAACGACGGAGTTTCTGAATAACATGACCCATGAATTCAAAACACCCCTCACGAATATAGCGCTTGCCGGAAAGATGTTGGAGAAGGAAGTGCAACCGTTTTTGCATGATAAAGGAAAGCGCTATTCTGAGATTATTCTTCAGGAAAATGAGAAACTGCGCCTGCAGGTGGAACACATGCTTGGAATGGCAGCACTGGAGCGGGGAGAGTTGCCGATGGATAAAAGAGAGGTGGATATGCATCAGCTCATCCACGATGCTTTGAAAACGATGAGTATTCAGATCGAAGGTCTGCAGGGCAGTGTGAAACATGAACTGGAGGCAGAGCGATTTACAGTGCGGGGCGACAAGGTGCATCTGACCAATGTGTTGTGCAACCTGGTGGACAATGCGATCAAGTATGCAAAGGATAAACCGGATATTGTCATCCACACGTCCAATGATGGCTCCGATCTGATCTTGTCGGTGTCCGATAACGGGGTGGGTATTGAAAAGGAACATCAATCGAAGGTCTTTGATAAGTTCTTCCGTGTTTCTTCGGGTGATGTGCATGACGTCAAAGGTTTTGGTCTCGGGCTGGCCTATGTGAAAAAGATCGTGGAACTTCACGGAGGATCTATCCGGCTCCGGAGCAGGAAAGGAAACGGTGCTACCTTTACCATTGTATTGCCTTATGTCTGAAGAAGCCAGGACCCGGATATTATTAGCAGAAGATGACCTGAATCTGGGTTTCCTTCTGGTCAATTACCTTGAAGGGGAAGGCTTTGATGTGACGCTTTGCCGTGATGGTGAACTGGCCTGGCAGGTGTATCGATCCAATTCGTTCGACCTGTGTTTGCTGGACGTGATGATGCCGAAGATGGATGGTTTCAGCATGGCAAAAGAGATAAGGAAAAAGGATCATAAGATTCCCATCATATTCATCACCGCCCGTTCCATGAAGGAAGATCAGTTAAAGGGTTATGGCCTGGGTGCGGATGACTACATTACCAAGCCATTTGATGAAGAAGTGTTGTTGTGGAAGATCAGGGCCGTGATCCGCCGGGTACCGGAGGACAGGGTTGTGGAAGAAGTGGTGTCCCTGGGTCAGTACACATTTGAACCGTTCAACCAATCTCTGATTCTGGGTGGCCATTCAAGGCGCATCACAGAGAAGGAGTGTGAGATCCTGAAATACCTTTCGGACCACCGCAACCAGGTGATCAAACGGGAGGATATGCTGAAAGCCCTTTGGGGAGAGAACGACTATTTCCTCGGCAGGAGTCTGGATGTGTTCATCACCAAGATCCGGAAATACCTCAAAGACGATCCGAACCTGAGCATTGAAAATGTCTTCAAGGTCGGTTTTGTGTTTAATGTTCCGCAAGGAGAGTGAGGGAATATTTTATTTATTCTTCTTCCACAATCTCCCTGACCCTTCCCACAATCCCTGACTCCAGCATGACCTTGATTCCGCGGGTGTGTACCGCCGCACTGGTGAGAATTCTTTTGACGTGACCATAAGTGAGCCTGCCGGTTTTTTGCTCATGCTTCTGAACAATTTTCACCGCCTGACCGATGTGGATGTTTGCGCGTATGGTGCCGTCTGACATGATTGTTTTTTAGAGAATCCAGACGAAAGATACGAGACTTTTGGGGGTTATCGAACCGAATTACTATCGGCTCTTAATAGAGGTATCATTTCTTCTTGAATGTCCTCTATCTGAGTTTCTGTATCAGTTCTGCCTTGGTTTAACAATCCCAGTTCCTGTAGCAAAGCCCGTTGTCTTAATCTGAATTCATTAGCATACTGTGGATTTGTTTCAAAATACTTTTCGAGTTCCATATGCTCCGGGATGTTCAGGTCAAATTGTTTGAAGGTGTCCGTGTTAAGGCGTAGTCTTGAATTATTAAGCACTTCATAACCGAATACACCTGATTCCATCCTGATAGATCTTATGGAATCCTGGTAATGAAAGGTCCGGATGGTATCACCGTCAACTTCATAATAGCGGGCCTCAAGGAAGCCCATATTCCCGCACCATGCAATCATTCTTTCATTGTCAAAATGGATCTCGCAGTAGTCAAAATATTTACCGTTATCGTAAATGATGCCGGACCAACTTCCCTGCAGGAATTCGTTGGAAGACGGCTGGACTGCGGGTGAACACCCGATGATGGTGGTTGTAAATATGAGGAGCCATTTCATGATGGTAATATACTGAATGGCCGACATTTCCCGCCCATCTCATGAATTGTTCTGTGCTTAGAATTCAATTATATTGTAGACAAAAATCTGTCCATGACAAAATTCAAAATACCGGCATTTATCTTCATCACCGTCTCCATTTGCTTTGCTTCCTGCAGCAAATGCGTGGAATGTTCTAACTGTCAGGGAAACAATAACAGCCAGGGCGAGGAAGTATGTCAGAAAGATTTTAGTGACAAGGACAGCTATAACGCCTATGTGGAAGGGTTGGAAACAGTGGGCGGATGTTCATGTAAGTGAGTTTCAGCTGTGGCATACAGAATGAAACTTCTGTTTCCCTATGCTGGCGCGGATTTGTAATCCGTGCCTAACTGTGTCACGGATTACAAATCCGCGCCAGCTATGGAATTTCAGTATACCCTTTCAGCATACAGCATGAAACATCCGTTTCTGCCCTGAACTTATCCTGATATTGTTTCGGAGTCAGACCGGTGTGTTGCTTGAATATCTGGTAAAATGTGGATTCGGCGTTGAAGCCGCTGTCAACCGCAATGGAATAAATCGTCAGGGAATCATCCTTCATAAGCAACTCTTGCGCATGCATGATGCGGTAACCGTTGATGTATTCCTTGTAGTTCTTGTTAAAGGTGGTGTTGATGTATTGTGAGAGATGCCGCGACGGAATTTGTGAAAGCCCTGACAGTTTGTTCAGCGACAGGTCATGGTCAAGGTATACGTTGTTTTCTTCCATCAGCTTGTCTAGTACCTGTGAATACTGTGCGAGTTGTTCGTCCGTAAACTCGGATTTCTTCTGCTGATTTCTTTCTTCCTCAGGGAGGATGATCTCCACCATCTTTTGTTCCAATGGGCGATGTGGCGAACGAATGCTGAACACCGATGGATTGCGTAAAGCCAGGTAGCCGAATACAAGCATGAAGAAGGCCGTGCAGCCCCGGTTGATCAGATTGTAATAGTCGGGAGAGTATGTCAGTACAGGGATATCCACATGAAATAAGCGGCCATTTATGAGTGTGAATGCCAGGTATACCAGCAACAAGGCGGATAAGGCCAGATGAAAGTAAACAAAGTATTTTCCCCAGTATAGCTTCAAAAGATGGAGATGTTCTTGTGAGGCATTGGTCTTCCGGATTTCCTTTCTAAAGATTTTAATCTGCCAGATCAGCAAACCCGCAAAAAGCATCTTGACGTAGAGGGGAAAGCTCAGGTACCAGTTGTTGTAAAAGCCTGCAAAGTAAAGCCTGGTCATATGGATTCTGGTCAGGTAGTCCATGGTAATATGCAGGAAGGGCAGGAGCCACAACAGGTGAAGTGCCCTGGGCATCGGTTTGTTCAGAATGGAATACAGAAAGCTGAAAACCACCGCTGTATTGCAAAGCGCCACAAATTCATACCCCGTTCGGATCAAATTGTTGTAGGACCCGTCAGGAAAAGGGTCGTTGGAACATACCACAAAGAGGGTGTGAAACACAAAGAGGTAGAAAAAATAAAATGCCAGGGGTCGGTTCTCTTTCTTGCTGTCTGCAATCAAAGCTGCAAAAAAGAGCAAGCTCTGCAATATGATATATATGATCAGGACCTGATGCATGCGGATGCTCTGAAATTTAAGGATGGTATGTTTTCGTCGCTTTCCTCTTATTCATGCGAATTCACAGGTAATCACCAAAGACGTTGCACTGCCTGGATTACCGGGGATTACCTTGTTGTCAGGATATATGGAATGGCCATCACCCTGCAAATTCACATGAAAATTCGAAAGACACTCTACTGTCCTATCCGCTAAATTTAATGATTTCCGGGCAAATGGTGGTAGAGGATGGCGTGTTTATAGGTGTTCCAGCGCATTTATAATGCAGAAGGAGCGGAACCGAATGCCATGATATGCATACGACCCGCTCCATGCGCACAGGATCCACTCACTCTACTCCTGGTTCCCTAAAAGTCAGTTTTCAGCAGTTTGACTTGTTGGTATGCATCTTTGTTTTCATTTACCACCTGAACGATGTACAACCCAACGGGAAGAAGTGTAATGTCGATTACGTTATTGCCGCGGCTAACGGGTACGTGATCCATGACTACCCGGCCGGTGATGTCACGGATAGACAGGGTGGCCTTTCCGATCACGTTAGCATTGAGCAAAACGTTCACCGACCTGCTGGAAGGATTCGGGAAAACCAGGAATGCGTTTTTCGATCCGGCGCCTGGATTGAGCACGCCCGTTGTTGTTCCGATGGTTACGGTTTTGGTCAGTTCATCAGACTGCTGGTCGAAGATGTCCATCATGGAAACATGAACGGTGTAATCACCGACTGCCAGGTTCTTTATGTTGATGGTCGTTGATCTCAAATGAGGCACCGTATCCGTTTCGGTTGAAACGGTAACATTCGAGGAGTTGACCAGCTTTACAGTGTATGAAAACTGCGGACTTTTTGTTTGATCGGTCACCCAGGATACTTTCAGAGAATCCGTATTGTCTATAACCGAGATCGAAGACAACTGCCCGATGGTCAGGACCGGTGATGCAGGAAGGGTGATTTTAAGCACTTGTCCCTCGCTTACAGTCTTGATGGCATTGCCACCAAACTCCATGAAGTAAGCACCGTTCTCGATGCCGGCATTGGCTTTGTAATCGGTGGATGACGATCCATTACCGGAATAGGAAGCCGTTCCCCATGGTATCCAGGCCTTCGTGTCGGATGTTCTTTTGTACCCGTTCTTATATAATCCTTTCCGGTAGTTCTGGCTGGAACTGCACCAGTCTTCCAGGAATGAATTTGTCCCACCGCTGTTGAAGCGCACATCGGCTACAGGGAAGTCCATGGTCACATGATGCGTCCATTTATTGGTGCCATAATCATAACTCCAGAAACCGAAGAAGCTATGCCCTTTGTAATCCCAGCGCCTGCTGACGGTTCTGACCCAGGTGTTCATTTTCCATCCGATCAGTAGATTATCATCATAGTGCAGACCGGTACCTTCTCCACCGAATTTTGTTACGACTGAGTTAGGTAGTTTATAAGGAGCAGTTATCGGTGCAGATGTTCCGATCGGATCCCAGATGGAGAAGATGAAATTGGTTCCCTGGCTTTTTTGCTGAATACCGCAATATGCACCACCCTGGCTGCCTACATTCCAACCCATGGTCTCCCAATATGAACATCCTGTGGTATTGGTGACCATGACTTCATTCATGATGATGTCACCATTCTTTTTATCCGGATACCAAAGATGTTGGGCATTCGATGTGATGATTCCCATGGAAAATGATGCGCTGACAAGCACCCACTTAATCAATCCGATCTGCTTCATGTTCTTCATTTTTTGTTTGTGTCGAATTAAGAATATCAGGCACCGGAAATACTTCGGGAACATGTTTTCGGATAAAATTTCACGGGAATTATATAGAATCTTATCCTGCGAGATAGGATGAGGAGGAAAAAGAGTTTAGGAAGAGAGAAGGAGGAGGATCAGCATACAGTTTGAGCATACAGCATACAGGAAAAAAAACACTGTGGAATCCGAAGGCTTGCTGCTCCTGTATGCCCCACACTGTATGCTCTTGCTTACTTCGTAAGCCTCTGGATCATGCTGAATAGCATTTTCAAAAGTTCTTCCAAAGCATCGCGAAACAGGTTTGACTGTTGCTCGGACAGAACAGACTGACCTTTCAGGAAGTCGAAAATAGCAGCACATTCAAAGACAGATCCACGGGCGATAATATAAAAGTTCTTTTTGTCGCCGGGAGTAAACCGGCCGGATCCTTCTGCTATGTTGAGCATGATGCTGAAAGAAGCGCGATGGAGTTGATGGGTGGTGATCCTGTCGAGAGGATTGTCTTTCAGGAAGGCCTGCACAGACTGGTTGAATGCCTTCGCTTTGTGATAGACCTTCAGTTTTTCAAAGTCGAACATGAG
>JAGQZQ010000039.1 GCA_020435415.1 Flavobacteriales bacterium | reverse complement strand
GGGTGGAAGGATTATACCTTGCTGCAAAATTGGCCACCAAACTGAAAAACAACGAACCCATCAGGGATCGTATTGCAGATCAGAAATCGTCACTTCAGAACCTGATCGGGCTCCTTGAAGAGAATAAGGCAGATGAACAGGTAATGAATATCCTGACCCAGCTTAAAGAACTGGAAGAGGTGTTTGCCAATATGGAAACAGAGGATCAGGGTGAAGTTACAGCCACTACGGATACTGAAGGAGGTGTCACCACCATAGGCGGAGGAAGCGTTCTCAAGCTGACCGATGCCCAGGTGAATTTGATCCACGAAAAAATATCCGCAATCAGAAATGGCATAATTAGTGTTAATTAATAGCCAGAAACCAGGAATGCTTATGAAATCACATCGTCGAACACTACTTTGGGCTATAGGGCTTATGCTGGTTTTTTCAACCCAGGGCTTCAGCCAATGCAAATCTTTCACAAAGAAATACTGTAATCCATTATTGCAGCCATTCACTCACAATGGCCAGTTGAATAGTGCGATTCTGGCTGAAGGAGAAACCGCCGAACTTCTGCTGACCTTCTACGGAGGACAGAGTTATCGGGTGGCGGTTTGTTCACAGGAGGTTATCGGGCAGGTGGAGTTCCGGTTGCTCGATACAAAGAGAAATGTCATCTTCGACAATACCCAGCATAACCTTGCAAAGACATGGGACTTCAATGTGAAGTCTACCCAGCAGATTATCGTTGAGATCAACGTTCCGAAAAGAACGGAAGGCGGAAAAGCGGTGGCTATGGTTCCTACCGGTTGCGTGACCATTCTGGTGGGTTTCAAAGAGTAAGCAAACAATTTCTATATAAAAAAGCGGGAAGAAAATCTTCCCGCTTTTTTTTGATCATAACTGTACAGAAGAGAAGTTATTGAATAACCAGCTTTCGTGTGATAAAGGCACCACCCAGGCGTATGCTGATCATGTAGATGCCAGGGCCTCCGGCGGTTTCTTTATTAATAGTGTATTGGTGCGTCCCAGCCGATAGTTTTATCTGGTTCTGTATAATATCTACTTCCCGACCCATCATGTCGAATACGCGAATATCCGCTTCAACGGCGTGGGGTAGTGTGAAACGCAACATGGATGATCCGTCTGTTGGATTGGGATAAAGCAGCGTGTTCATTTCTACGGCCAGTCGGTCATCAAGGCCCACAAATCCATCCCCTGTAATGTTGATGTCATCCAGGAATATGTTGTTGCCACCGTCATTGGTAAATTCAAACTTGATTCGAAGGTTGCTGGATCCTGCGTAGGGTGCAAGGCTAACGGTTTCTTCCTTCCACTGACTGGCATTGGTTGGTGTGAATTCAGAAGCCTGTGCACTTACGGTGGCGATTTGTGTGCCGCTTTTTTGTGTTCTCAGCAACCAAGTTGCGCCACAGTTGGTGGACACATATACACGGAGTTTGTCGTTGTCACTGGTTGTGTTTTGCGCATAAGCCACGCGAAATTTCAATTTTGGCCCGATGATAGAGTCGATGTCATATCCGGGGCTGATAGCTGCATCCACACGGTTGGCACTGTTCTGATCATTCCTGAGTCGCAATGATGCATTTCCCGTATAGCCGGCACTTCCATAACGCTCCCACCCGATCCCATTGTCGGGATTCACAAAAATCCAATCGTTGGCTACGTCTGCTGCATTCTCAAAGGAGTCGGTAAATGGCATGGTTCCGTATTGACCTGCCGGGTTGCTGACCATAATGTATGAAGTTTTCGTCTCGCTGTCAGATCCTGTGGCATTGCTGGAAGTAAGCGTCACATTGTAGACACCCGGGGTGTTATAGATGACCGTTGGTGATTGGAGGCTGGAACCGGAAGGACTCCCTCCCGTAAAGGTCCAGTTCCATGTATCCGGTGTGCCGTTCCAGGATTCATCGGTAAAGGTGATAGAGTCGCCGGCGCACAGCATCACTGAATTTGCAGAAAATTCTGCATGTGGTGCGCATAACGTGGCGGGACTTCCATCGGTACCTGTGGCGGCGAGATTGGAGGAACTCCATAAGTTGTTCCGACCGCTGGTACTTGAATTCAATGCTGCCAGCATCCTGGATTTTTGTCCTTCCGAAAAAAGATTCTGGCAACCTCCGTTGGTGTAATCCATATAATTCTGGACCATCTCTCCGTCCGGGGCATTGCCGCAGGAAGTAACATGTGGAAAGCTCGGACAACCGGTATTGGAGGTTTCATGCGTAGGTGTATCCGAGACAAAGTCATTCCCGCAATTGGAATCTCCCCAGATATGGCTCAGGTTAAGCCAGTGCCCGACCTCGTGAGAAGCGGTTCTGCCTTTGTACGTCAGGTTGGCTGTGCCCACTGCTCCCCAATAATCGTTTCTGACAACCACCCCATCGGTAGAAGAATTGCCACCGGGAAACTGCGCAAATCCTATAATGAAACCACTTCCGCCACTGGTATTTTCGATGGTCTTGACAAGCCATACATTCATATATTTATCCCTGGGCCACATGATCAATCCCTTGACATTATTGCGGGCATCGTTGGTGAGTTCCGAATAGGTTCTGGTGATTCCATTGGTGCAGTTTCCATTGGGGTCCTTTTGGGCAAGCCGGAATTCTACCTCGCAATCGGCAGCAACGGATTGCCACGCGCTGTGCGTGTTGCTGGCATCGGCATTCAGACGACGAAAGTCCTCATTCAAAACGCGTATACCATCAATCACCTGTGCTTCTGAAATGTTTTCCGTGCCTCCTTCATGAATGATGTGAACCACAACCGGTATGATCTTCACAGCATTGCTTGTTTTGGCTGCCGGGTCATTTTCTCTTTCCGAAACAAATTGTCGGGTGTAGTTTTCGAGTGCAGCCCTTCTTTTGGATATCTCCGGATCTGCAGCTTCTTCCAGTCGCCTCATTTCTTCTGCAATACAAGGCTCCTGAACGCCTGGCTGCTGGGCCATTGAGAATTGAAGCAAACCGGTTCCCAGCATCAGTATCAAGAGGGCGTATATTTTTCTCATACAATACATATCATGATTTTATAAATGCCCGCAGAACCATATCAACGACATGGTAAAACAGGGATCAAACGAATAGTAAAGTGGTGAATGCTACCCGAAGTTACGGACAAAAACAGGTATTTCAAAGCGAAATTATTCCGAGGGGCAGGTTCCACCGTCGGCCGGCCGGTTACTGGTTGATTTCTATGAACCGCTCGATTTGCTTGGCACGGCCGAAAACAATAATCGTATCCGTTTCATACAGAACTGTTTCCGGCTTTGGCACCCCGATCACATGTTGCTCAATAATGACCTCGTCATCCTTGGTTACTTCGAACTGCCGTTTTAATGTGATCAAGTTCAAATTATACTTATTACGCAGGTCCACATCATCCAGGGTACGGTTTGCGATACCCTTCGGTGTCCGGATCTCCACGATCTCATAATCATCCGGCAGTTGAAGAAAGGAAACCACGTTAGGATTTAACAATCGTTCAGCCACCACAAGGCCTACCTCATCTTCCGGTGAAAGCACTTCATTCACACCGATCTTTTCGAGGATCATACGCTGATGAGGATCATTTGCACGGGCAATCACCCGTTTTACCTTCAGTTCCTGAAGCAGCACGGTGGTGAGCAGGAGTGCTTCAAAATCCTCACCGATCGCTACGACCACCGCATCCACATCCTGCACATTTTGTGCTTTCAGCGCCTTTTTGTCGGTGGCATCCAGGGCAACCGCATAAGCTACGTCATCCTGGATGTTCTCCACGTGGTTCTCATTGTTGTCAATGGCGAGTACTTCCGCACCCCGATAGGCCAATGTTCGGGCGATGGCAGTACCGAACTGCCCTAAACCGATCACTGCGAAACGATTCGCTTTCATAACTATAGTTCTTTAGGCCGTTGCTTTTTTGATGGCCTGGTCCAGGTCTGCAATCAGGTCATCCAGGTGTTCAATGCCAACGCTTAAACGGATCAGTGAATCAACCAGTCCGTTCTTCTCTCTTTCTTCTTTGGGAATGGAAGCGTGGGTCATGGAGGCCGGGTGTCCGACCAGGGACTCCACACCACCCAGCGACTCGGCGAGTGAAAACAGGTGGGTGTTGGAAATAACCGCAAGTGCCTGGTTGATGTCATCACCCTTTAATGTAAAGGATATCATGCCACCGAAATTTTTCATCTGTGCTTTGGCCACATCATGATTGGGATGTTCTTCCAGTCCCGGCCAGTATACACGATCAACTTTGGAATGACCTTTCAGGAAACGGGCAATACCTGCGCCATTTTCACAGTGCCTGTCCATCCGGATATGCAGGGTCTTGATGCCTCTTAATGCCAGAAAACTGTCCTGTGGTCCAGGTACACCTCCGGTGCTGTTCTGAATAAAATGAAGTTGTTCATAGAGCGCCTGGTCATTGCATATCAGGGCACCCATGACAAGGTCGGAATGTCCGCCGATATATTTGGTTACCGAGTGCATGCAAAGATCGGCACCCAGGTCAAGCGGTTGTTGAAGATATGGTGTTGCGAAGGTATTGTCCACTGCAATCAGGCATCCGTGTTTCTTTCCGATGGCCGCACACTTTGCAATGTCGATGATATTCATCAGCGGATTCGTTGGCGTCTCCATCCAGATGAGTTTTGTTTGCGGCGTGATATGTTGTTCAAGTTCGTCCGCATCCCGCATGCCTATAAAACGGAACTTGATGCCGTATGCTGAAAATATCTTAGTGTAGATGCGGTATGTTCCGCCGTAGAGATCATTCGTGGAAATAACTTCATCACCGGGCTTCAACAATTTGAGGACGGCATCGATGGCGGCCATACCGCTGGAAAAACACAATCCGAATTTACCGTTTTCAAGTGCGGCCAGACTATTCTCCAGCGCTTTCCTGGTAGGGTTGGCGGTTCGGGAATATTCATATCCTTTGTGTACTCCCGGCTTTTCCTGCACATAGGTGGAGGTCTGATAAACCGGGGTCATGATCGCGCCGGTCGCCGTATCCGGTTCCTGACCTGCGTGAATGGCTTTTGTCTCGAATTTCATGAAAGGTATTTAGCTAATGGCCAATGATTAAACAAGGGTTTACAGGTAAACAAAGGTATTAATTAAATGTAGATATTTGCCCTCACAATCATAGGCCGATCTTCTTGCATTTTTCTTGTTCAGAAGACCTGTTTTTATTCAGGCTAGAGACATGACCGTAGTTGCCAGGGAACAAACCCGTGCACACCTTGCATTGCTTGGTGCCAACCTTATTTATGGAGCCAACTATACCATTGCGAAAGGGTTGATGCCAGATTTTATCCGCCCGCTTGGATTCGTGGTCACCAGAACATCAGTGGCTCTTATACTGTTTATTTTGGTGAGCCTGACCATACGCAGATCAGGGTTTGAGTGGAAAGAGTACGGCAAACTCATACTCTGCGGGATGTTCGGAGTTGCTTTCAACCAGTCGTTGTTTTTCTCGGGGCTGGAGCTCACCCATGAGATCAACGCGGCCATTATCATGATCTCAAGCCCTATCATGGTGGTGTTCATCGGGGCATTGGTGCTCAAGGAGAAACTCACCTCACGCAAATTGATAGGTATCGTATTGGGTTGTACAGGTGCCGCATTCCTGATACTCTATGGCAAGGACCTTACCTTTGCATCTGATACGCTTCGGGGTGATATCATGGTATTCCTCAATGCTACGTCTTACAGCATCTACCTGATTCTTGTTAAACCGCTTATGAAAAAGCATGATCCTTTGGTGGTGATTGCATGGGTATTCTTTTTCGGTTCGTTGATGGTTTTGCCATTCGGCTGGGAGCAATTTACCGGCGCACATTGGAGTGAAATGGGTCAGCGTCAGTGGATCTCGGTGGCTTACGTTTGTGTAGGCACTACCTTTCTTGCCTATCTGTTCAACATTGTGGCGCTGAAAACGGCAAGCCCGTCTCTGGTGAGTTTTTATATTTACCTGCAGCCCTTCTTCGCTTCCGTGATCGCGGTATCGATGGGAAAGGGCCATCTTACGGCAGACAAAATTTTTGCAGCGATCCTGATCTTTATCGGCGTGTACCTGGTGAGCCGGTCCGGAACCAGGACAGGTCAGGGTGGCCGGGCATGACCCGCTTGTATTTGGCGATCTTGCGGGCGCGTTGTTTATTCTTATTTTAGCAAAAAATAGACGTATGATAAAGAGCATGACCGGCTTCGGTAAGGCCGTTTGCAACCTACAGGGAAAGTCGGTACATATCGAAATAAAATCATTGAACAGCCGCCAGCTGGATCTGAACATCCGAACGCCCGGAATGCTCAGGGACAAGGAACCGGAAATCCGCAATGAGATTGCAAAATGGCTTCAGCGGGGCAAAGTGGACCTGAATATTTTTGTTGAGACTGCCGCTGCCAGCCGTACACAAACACTGAATCAGAAAGTGATTCAAAGTTACCACCAGGAACTCAAAGAACTTGCGATCTCCCTTGGCGAGGAAAACATTGACATCATGCCCATGGTGATGCGTTTTCCCGATGTTATTCAAAACGAGAAATCCGAACCGGATGAGAATGAATGGTTCCAGATCCTGAACGGATTGAAAAAAGCCATCGCCATGCTGGATGATTTCAGACTGAGGGAAGGAAAAAGCATAGAAGAGGATTTTTACAACCGTACCCTCACCATCAAACGTTTGCTCAATAATATAGAAGGCCCGGAAAGAACCCGGGTACCGACCGTGGGGGACCGCATCAAGCAACAGCTCAAGAATCTTGAGAATTCTGACGCGGTTGACATGAACCGCTTCGAACAGGAGTTGATCTATTACCTGGAAAAGATGGATATCACCGAAGAGAAAACGCGATTGAAGATCCATTGTGACTACTTCCTTGAAACGTTGCAAAGCAATGAATCCAGCGGCAAGAAACTCAACTTTATTTCCCAGGAGATCGGCAGGGAGGTGAATACGATCGGGTCAAAGGCCAATCATGCAGAGATTCAGAAGATCGTGGTGCAGATGAAGGAAGAACTTGAGAAGATCAAGGAACAGGTGGCCAATATTCTTTAATGGGGATGAGGGGAAAACTCGTCATATTTTCTTCTCCATCCGGCGCGGGAAAGACCACCCTGGTGCATCACCTGCTGGGTCTTCCGCTTGACCTTCAGTTCTCCGTATCGGCCACCAGCCGGCCTAAAAGACCTGGTGAAATTGAAGGTCGGGATTACCATTTTCTTTCAAATGAAGAATTCATACAGAAGCGCGACAAGGGTGAATTTCTGGAGTGGGAAGAAGTGTATAAGGGACTGATGTATGGCACGCTTCGCGTTGATGTGGAACGCAATCTGGAATCAGGCCATCACGTGATATTTGATGTGGATGTTAAAGGTGCATTGAATATCAAACGTGCCTTCGGCGATCAGGCATTGGCGATCTTTGTACAACCGCCTTCCATCGAAGCACTGGAGCTGCGACTCAGGGGCAGGGGTACGGAAAACAATGAAACCCTCAAACAACGCCTGGCCCGTGCCAGTATGGAAATGACTTACGCCAACGAGTTTGATGTTGTTATTGTGAATGACAAGCTGGATGAAGCCATCAAAAAATCGGAAGAGGTGGTCAAAGCATTTCTCAACAAGCCATCTCAGCCATGAAGGCCGGGCTGCTCTTCGGCTCATTCAACCCTGTTCATAACGGCCATCTCAAACTGGCCGAGCATATCTTAAAGGAGATGTCACTGGACCAGATCTGGTTTGTGGTCTCCCCAAGCAGTCCGTTTAAGCAAGATGCTACATTGTTACCGGCAGAGGACAGGATCACAATGTTGCGTCAGGCATTGAAGGATCTCCCATCTTTTCGCCTTTGTGATGTGGAGTTGGGAATGCCACGGCCATCCTATACGATTGATACGATGAAGGTACTCACCGGGAAGTTTCCGGATTACCAATTCTTTCTGATCATGGGCAGTGATAACCTCGAACATTTCGACAAGTGGAAAGGATTTGATCAGCTCAGGGAACAATGGCCGGTCATTGTTTACGAGCGACCCGGCCACCCGTTGGTGAAATGGAAAGGCCTTGAGTTACATAGCGCAAACGGTGTCAGAATGGAGTTGTCATCAACCCGGATCAGGTCGAAAGTTAAGGCTGGTGAGCCAATCGATGACCTGGTGCCAAAGGCTGTGGCGGACTTGATCCTTAACGGGGGATATTATAAAAAAGAAGGGTGACGGTCAGACCGCGACAGTTTGTAAGATCGATTCGAAAAGCCACTTGCCATCTGTATTTCCTAATTCTTCATCCGCCGCCCTTTCAGGGTGAGGCATCATTCCGAAAACATTGCGTTCCTGATTGCATATTCCGGCGATATTGTCTACCGAGCCATTGGGGTTAGAATCCGGAGTGACGTTGCCTTGTGAATCGCAATAACGGAAAAGGATCTGGTTGTTTTTTGTGAGTGTTTGCAGGGTGACTTCATCTGCAAAATACCTTCCTTCGCCATGGGCGATGGGAATTTTCAATACCTTGTTGTCAGGGATCGATCTTGTCACGAGCGATTGATCGGTGCATGACTTCACATACACATTCTCGCACTGGAACTTCTGACTTTCGTTGTGCAACAATGCTCCCGGCAACAAGCCACTTTCACAAAGAATCTGAAAACCGTTGCATACCCCGAATACGTAACCACCAGACTCTGCGAATTTGATCACCTGTTCCATGATGGGGGAGAAACGTGCCAATGCACCAGAGCGCAAATAGTCGCCATAAGAAAACCCTCCCGGTAGTACGATGATGTCACATCCTTTCAGATCATGGGTTTTATGCCACAAAGGTTCTACTTCCTGACCCATGACCTGTCCGGCAACATACATCATATCATGGTCACAATTGGATCCCGGGAAAACGACTACGCCAAATTTCATCATATAACAGACTGAGTATCGAACTAAAATGGAAAATGTTCAGGCCACAAAGTTAGCAAATAGAAGCGGAATGAGATGCGATCGGGTCTCCCGGATAAAATGTTGCCGGTAGGTTAGTTCAGACGCATTGACTACTTAAAATGATTCGGACTGAAAGCATGGTTTTGTCAGCGTATATTGAACGATCTTTTGGATGTCATTCAATATGTCGCTTTTTTCTCCAACCCCGAAGGGGTGAAAGTACTATAGCCCGACATTATCGATATGAATTCAGGAAACCCACCCCGCTCCGGCTGATGATCTTTCCTTTTGTACATTCAGCAAACCACAGCCGGAGCGGGGTGGGTTTCTGTAAGGGTCCGGGGAGTATTTGTTTTATAATTATTTCACCCCTTCGGGGTTATTAGCCTGGAATGCACCGCATTTGTCGAACATTCACTTAGTTTATGCATCAGAAGTAAAAAACAGGTTCGAATACCGGCGTGCCTACGTGTCAGGTATTCAGGTGGTCAACGCGTTAGTTCAACAAAAAGATCAGTTGATTCTGAATAAGGGCGGAGAGCAGGATCAGCAGCACCAGTTGGGCATAAACAGGCTTCACATTTGAAATGAAATTGGCGAAGAGGATACCCAGCATCAAGGCTGATGTATAGAGTATTTGTGGTTCCCATTGGGATGCGATCAGTATCACGGCATTGCACAACATCAAAAGCAGGAGGGTAATGTTTTTTTTACTCCGCAGGTTCCGTTTGGGGTACTGTAATAAGGTATTGATCATGGCCCAGACCGCAAGAATGGCCGTGATGGACCATAGCAGCCAGGACGTTGACATAGGTACCCTCAGTTTCTCACTTTTTCCAGGAAGGTGCCAGGCATGGAATGACAATTCGGTGGCAAAGTAAAATACCCAGATGATGGCTATCGGTATGGCGCAACCGATCCAAACGATCAGCCATTCCCGCCAGGCAAAAGGCCTGAAGTGGTTAAGGCCGATCCAAACGGTGAGCAGAAAAATGATGTAGGACGGGTAAAATAATGCAGCAACACCAACCAGCATTCCGGCATCGAGCACCAACGGATAAATATTTCCCTTCCGGTTAAATGAAAGTATTTTGTCCAGGGCTAGGATCATCAGAAGGTTGGCGGGTTGCGTGGGGCTGAGGTGAACAAACGGCGCGAGTGAGGAAGATAACAACACATACATCAGGCCGGGAAGAAAAGTGTTGCGGGCATCAAATAAATGGTCGGTTGCAACCTTGTTCAGAAGGATTGCTCCCAGGGTGATCAGGGTTACGGCAAATACCATCTGTACCCAGTCAAAACCACCGGAAATCAGCATGAGGAGTTGATACAAAGGTCCGCCCGAAGGTGAGGCAGTGGCATGCGTTAGCATTCCGCCGATATAAAGTATCATGGCCAACACGGGAAGCAGGATCAATGACTGCGGCCTTCCGGATCTGAAAAACTGGATCATTTGTGTCCTGCTCCTTTTGGTGGAATTGCCATTGGTTTGCAACGGTACATTAGAGCATCACGTAAAAAGAAATCCTTACATTTACCTTCAAATTGCATGACTATGAGCGATATATTTTACGCAATCGGTGATTTCCTGACCTGGACATTCAGTTTTCTTCAGGCTGCAGACAACGTACCCAATAACATTTTCATCGTTGTTTGTTTTATCTTCATGGGCTATTGGGTAGCTAAGATGGCCGGCTACGAAAAGAACGAAGCCAAGTAGATCATCCCCTTCACAATCTGATTAATCCTGCAATGTCTTTTGCAGGTCCATTCCTATATCTTTTCGATAATACATCCCGTCGAACCGGATTTTATGAATGGCATCATAAGAAATCTGCAGCGCATCCGGGATATCCTTGCCCAGGCCTGTTACGGCCAGCACCCGTCCTCCGTTCGTCAGTGTCTGACTGCCCGCCGCATCATGCTTTGTTCCCGCATGAAAAATGAGCGCATCACCGGAATCGTTGGTGCCTGATATTTCCAATCCTTTCGGATACGTGCCGGGATAACCACCTGAAACCACAACCACGGTTGCTGCGGTCTCGGGTTTTATTTGCAAGGTCACTTCATTCAGCCGACCTTCTGCGCATGCAATCATGACAGGAAGCAGGTCATTGGCGATGCGCGGCATCACCACTTCCGTTTCCGGGTCACCCATACGCACATTGTATTCAATGACGTAAGGATCGCCATTCACGTTCATCAGGCCTATGAAAATAAATCCGCAGTAAGGAATACCATCGGCTTTCAAACCGGACAGGGTAGGCCGTACAATTTGTTCTTCCACCTTTTGCATGAATGCCTGGTCCGCAAAAGGAACGGGTGAGATGGCTCCCATGCCTCCGGTGTTCAGTCCGGTATCACCTTCGCCAATGCGTTTGTAATCTTTCGCCTCCGGCAGAATCCGGTAATTTTTGCCATCGGTGAGTACAAAAACCGAGAGCTCGATCCCATCCAGGAAGGCTTCGATCACCACTTTGTTCCCGGCATCCCCGAATTTTTTATCTACCAGAATATCCTGAAGCGCCTGCTCCACTTCCTGCAATTCACCGCATATGAGTACCCCTTTCCCGGCAGCAAGGCCATCGGCTTTGACCACATAGGGTGGCCGCATCGTGCGGGCAAATGCCATGGCGGCATCCAATTCACCCGGATCAAAGCTTTGATAGGCAGCGGTAGGTATATCGTGACGCTGCATGAAATCCTTTGCGAATTGCTTGCTGCCTTCCAGCATGGCGCCCGCTTTTCCCGGGCCTATGAAACGCACATTCATCAGGTCCTCATCGGCTGCGAACATATCGGCCAGGCCTTTGACAAGACTTTCTTCGGGACCTACGATCACCAGTGAGATCTGATGATCCAGTACGGCTTTCTTTACCTTGGAAAAATCGGCCACATTGATGGGAAGATTTTTTCCGGCAGATGCGGTCCCTGCATTCCCGGGTGCGATGAACAGCTTGTTTAGTTCAGGGCTTTGGGAGAGTTTCCATGCAATCGCATGTTCCCTTCCTCCCGAGCCGATAATCAATACATTCATATTTGAAAACTAGATTGTGCCATCTATGTCGTGAGGGCATATGACTAAAGGGGAATGTTCCCGTGTTTTTTTCTGGGAAGTTCTTCGGCTTTGTTCTTTAACATTTCAAATGCACGGATCAGTTTCTGCCGTGTTTCTTCCGGCCGGATCACTTCATCTACATATCCTCTTGCCGCTGCACGATAAGGATGCGCGAACATTTCCATGTATTCCTGTTCCTTTTCCAGCCATTTCTTTTCAGGGTCTTTGGCGCTGGCGATCTCCTTCCGGAAGATAATCTCAGCTGCGCCTTTGGCACCCATTACCGCAATTTCAGCTGAAGGCCAGGCAAAGTTCATGTCAGCGCCGATGTGCTTGGAATTCATCACATCATAGGCACCGCCGTATGCTTTACGTGTAATGACCGTCACTCTGGGGACTGTGGCTTCGCAGAATGCATAAAGAAGTTTAGCGCCGTTGCTGATGATGCCGTTCCACTCCTGGTCCGTACCTGGAAGAAAGCCGGGTACATCTTCAAATACCAGCAGCGGAATATTGAAAGAGTCACAGAACCTCACAAAACGTGCGGCCTTTCTGGATGCGTTGATATCCAATACGCCTGCCAGGAAAGCGGGTTGATTGGCAACGATGCCGATGGATTTACCGGCCAGTCTGGCAAAGCCCACCACGATATTCTCCGCGAATTGTTTGTGTACCTCCATGAAACTATCGTCGTCCACCACACCACATATCACTTCTTTGATATCATAAGGCTGTTGCGCGTTATCAGGAATAAGATCTCCCAGGCCGGATCTGATCTCATTACCTGGCGTATACGGATAGGATGGGGGTTCTTCCTCACAATTCTGTGGAATATAACTGACCAGATCCTTGAGATACTGTATGCATTCCACCTCATTGGCACAGGAAAAATGTGTTACCCCGGATTTGGAAGAATGGGTCTCTGCTCCGCCCAGTTCCTCGGAGGTCACTTCCTCGTGGGTCACGGTCTTGACCACGTTTGGTCCGGTGACAAACATGTATGAACTTTTCTCCACCATCAGAATAAAATCGGTGATGGCAGGTGAGTAAACCGCTCCACCGGCACAAGGGCCCATGACGGCGGACAATTGCGGGATGACGCCTGAAGCACGTGTGTTTCTGTAAAAGATATCGGCATAGCCACCCAGCGATACCACACCTTCCTGGATGCGGGCGCCGCCGGAATCATTCAGACCGATGACAGGTGCGCCGTTCTTCATGGCGAGGTCCATCATCCGGCATATCTTCTCCGCATGGGCTTCTGACAGTGAACCTCCGAATACGGTGAAGTCTTGTGAATAAACATAAACGAGGCGGCCATGAATGGTACCATATCCGGTCACCACACCGTCTCCTAGGTATACTTCGTTTTCCAGTCCGAATTGATTGGAGCGATGGGTCATCAGCATTCCGATCTCTTCGAAGCTGCCTTCATCCATTAAAAAATGAATACGTTCACGGGCGGTCAGTTTTCCTTTCTTGTGTTGACTGTCTATCCGGGCCTGACCTCCGCCCAGTCTGGCTTCGGCTCGTTTTTCTTCGAGTGCTTTCAGTTTATCTTGCATGTTCCGTAATATGCTTGTGTTCGCACCGAATGTGCGTGGGAGATAAAGGTAAAAAAAACCCCGCACCTTCAAAGGTGCGGGGCATCGTTGCCGGAGGCTATTCGTGGTTATAATCCTACAAAGGTGACCCCAAGGCTGAAGGGATAGAGTTCAGGTCCCTTGCCTCTTTCAAAGAGGGGTGTGAGTGAATAGTCGGCGAAGACCGTAAAGTTGCCATATCCCACCCGTGTGGTGGCGGTCAGATGAAAGGGCATGAGGTTATAATGTCCTGCGACCTTGTTCCGGTATTTGTCACCATCCAACTCATATTTCTGCTTGTAACGGGCACCGATCCGGTAACCTCCGATCATACCTGCTGCGATATGGAAGGTTTTTTTCGGATTTGCAGAAGTATTGATCTCCAGCAGAAGGGGCAATTCCAGGTAGGTGGCTTTGAGTTTGTTCTTATCGTAATTGATCACCGTATCCATGATGGAAAAGGTAGAGTCATTGGTGGATTGAAGGATGGTGTTATTCTTGAACGCATAGCCATGAAAGCTGACACCGAGCCCGGTTACCAGGCCCACGTACTCTCCGATAAAATTGACTTTCTTCTCCATGAAGTTCAGCTTCCATACCTGTGACTTGGCATGGTCCAGTTCGTATGGTGCGTAGGCGCCTTTCATCTCAAAGTTTCCGTCCTTATTCATAAAGCCATTCACGCCCACGTCCAGTGCTGCCCAATGGGCAATGTGTTTGTCTTCTTCAAGGTCCAGCTTGATGTCTTCCGTGTCGCTGCTATCTGCTGCTGTTTCATCCACCACCACGGTCACTTTTTTATTGCCGAGGACAAATGAGGTTGTGTCTCCTTTGGTTGGCTTATCGTCCTGTGCCTTCAACTGCACCATGCTCAGACAGGCCAATGCGATCATCCATAACTTTTTCATATGCTTATAATTTAGATTCAGTTTTTGTTGAAGATGGTTCCGGTTTCCGTACAACACCTTCTGTTGATTTCTGATTGTAGGACGGACTGCTATACCGGAATGTTACAGGCTGGATTCGGAAGCTTTGATTCTGGAAAAACCGAACTTGCCGATACGCAGGGAGAAGGAATTTGATTGGCCATTGTCAGCGTTACCGCGTTCCACATCCACTTTCTTCCCAAGCAATTTTCCGGCGCCCAGGGCCAGTGCCTCGGTCACATCTGCGCCATCGATATGTCCGTCCTTTTCGTCTTTGCGGTTCAGGATGGTTTTTTTAGCCATCAGACCGAGGGTGCTCATCACACCGGATGGTACTTCCTCCGACTGGGGCAGGGCGGCGCTCATGGCTACATCTTCCGAAGGGGGTGTTAACTCCGGTTCGGGTGTTTGTTTAATGACCCCGGCGTCTGCAAGCACTGGTTCAGGATTGGCAACAGTGATGGGGTCGGGCATGTTATTCTGATCGGTCACCGGATCTGGTGCTGGTATAGATTCCGGGTTATCCTTGATCGTGTCCGGATTCTTTTTCGGATTTTGGTTTGCCTGCTTTCCGGTCACGTGCTTTTCAGCACTTCTTAAGGGGTTTGCTACGGGATTGTCTGTTTGAACCTGACCGGGAACTTCTGTCACGGGAGCGATGTTGTCTTCTGTTTTCTCCACAGCATTCCGGCCGGCCGGAGTTTTGGTTTCGGCCAAAGGTTGATCCGTGTCCGGTCCCGTGGTGCGTGGAACCATCAGCGTGATGGCCATGATCACCACTGCGGCAGCGGCGGCATAAGACCAGTATGGAAGAATACGTCTGGATTTGCGAAGTGCATCTTTATCTTCAAAAACAACATCTGCATCCGCCTGTACATGTGTCATGGCATACAGCTTCCTGTCCTTTTGCCATTCCGGATGTTGCTCAATAAAGGCATTCAGTTCATTGATCACATGTTGATCCAACAGGCCTTCTGTTTCGGCAACAAGGTGATCGTCTAAATTGATAGCGGAAATACCTTGTCCGTAATCAGGCTGTTTGAGAAAGTCCTTGCCGGGCATGGTGATGTTGTTTACCTCGAAGGCAGGAATTTCTTCGTCCAGATCATCGAGGGAAAGACCGAGCTCCGGGTGATTCTCCAGGAAGAGCATCAGTTGCGCCACCTGTTCCGCTTTGAGTCGACCTTCCGAGTAATCCAGCAGCCAGGCTTCTACATTATGTGGGGTGATGTTCATTATAGTACGGCTTCTATACTGCCCAATATTTTCTTTAGTGTTTTCCTTCCTCTGAAGATGTAAACTTTCACCTGGCTTTCGGTCAGGGACATGATCTGACCGATCTCTTCATAGGAGTAACCTTCATAATCCCTGAGCAGGATCACCGACCGTTGCGCCTCCGGCAATTGAGCCAGGGCTTCGTCCAGGATCCGTTTCAGGTCAAAATTCACCGGCTGGTGAGACATGTTGCGTGGGTTCACTTCGTCCATACTGCCTTGTTTCTTCTCACGCCTGATGCGGTCGATCATGGTGTGATAGGCTGCGGTGAACATGTAGGATTTGGCTTTCTCAAAAGTGATGTCACTCACTTTGAGCCACATCTTTTCAAAAGTATCCTGTACCACATCGCGGGCTTTCTCTTCATCCTTGATGTTCTTGAGGATGAAACGGTACAGCCCGTCCGCATGCAGGTCCACACATTTATTGTATTCGCCGGTGGTCATTCCTGGGTGATTCTAAAGGTGGGACGAAGTGATATATGCGAAAGTTACAGCCGGTAGAAATAAAGTTTAAGGTTTAAGGTTCAAGGTTGAAAGTTGATATCGTACCAACCTTAAACTTTACACCATAAACCTTTAAATAAACGTTAGCTTAATCCAGCTTCAGCACGGCAAGGAATGCCTGTTGCGGCACTTCCACGTTGCCCACCTGACGCATGCGCTTCTTACCTTTCTTTTGCTTTTCGAGGAGCTTCCTTTTACGGGAGATGTCTCCACCATAACATTTAGCGGTCACATCTTTTCGCAGGGCACGTACCGTTTCCCGGGCAATGATCTTCGCACCGATGGATGCCTGGATGGCAATCTCGAACTGCTGGCGGGGCAGCAGGTCCTTCAGTTTTTCGCACATCCTTCTGCCGAAAGAATAGGCATGGTCGGAGTGGATGAGGGCGGAGAGGGCATCAACGGGTTCGCTGTTCAGGCGGATATCAAGGCGTACCAGTTTGGACTGGCGGTATTCCAGGGGTTGGTAATCAAACGAAGCATAGCCTTTGGAGATGCTTTTCAGTTTGTCGTAGAAATCGAAGATGATCTCACTCAATGGCATTTCAAAGGTGAGCTCCACCCGGTCCGTGGTGATGTACACCTGGTTTTTCAGAATGCCCCTTTTGTCGATGCACAAGCTCATCAATGCACCGGTGTATTCCGCCATGGTAATGATCTGGGCGGTTATAAACGGTTCCTCTATGTAGTCGAGTAAAGTGGGGTCGGGCAGGTCTGAAGGGTTGTTCAGGGTAAGCTTTTCCCCCTTCTTCGTATAGGCGAAATAAGATACGTTGGGAACCGTGGTGATCACCGTCATGTCGAACTCACGCTCCAGTCTTTCCTGGATGATCTCCATATGAAGCAGTCCGAGGAATCCGCAACGGAAGCCGAAGCCGAGTGCCGCAGATGATTCCGGTTCGAAGGTGAGGGAGGCATCGTTCAGCTGCAGTTTCTCGATGGATGCCCTGAGTTCTTCGTAATCCTCATTATCGATGGGATAGATTCCGGCGAAGACCATCGGTTTCACATCTTCGAAACCTTTGATGGCTGTTGAACATGGCCTGTCAACATGGGTGATGGTATCTCCCACTTTCACCTCACGGGCATCTTTAATCCCGGAAATGATGTAACCCACATCTCCGGCAGATACTTGTTTGCGGCCTTCCATGCCCAGCTTCAGCACACCGATCTCATCAGCGAGGTATCTCTTGCCGGTGTTCACGAACTTCACTTCATCTCCCTTATTGATCTTTCCGTTATACACCCTGAAATAGGCAATGATGCCGCGATAGGAATTGAAAACAGAGTCGAAGATCAACGCTTGAAGTGGTGCATCAGGATTTCCTTCCGGAGCGGGAATGCGATCGATGATGGCGCTGAGGATATCCATCACGCCCTGTCCGGTCTTCGCGCTGGCAGGGATGATATCGTCTTCTTTGCAACCAATCAGGTCGATGATCTGGTCGCTGACCGCTTCCGGATTTGCACCTGGCAGGTCAATTTTATTCAGTACCGGGATGATCTCCAGGTCATGTTCCAACGCCAGGTAGAGGTTGGAAATGGTTTGGGCCTGAATGCCCTGGGCGGCGTCCACCACCAACAGTGCGCCTTCACAGGCTGCAATGGACCGCGATACTTCGTAGGAGAAATCCACGTGTCCCGGGGTATCGATCAGGTTCAGCACATACTTCTGACCATCCCGCTCAAAGTTCATCTGAATGGCGTGGCTCTTGATGGTGATGCCGCGTTCACGTTCCAGATCCATGTTATCCAGCACCTGGTTTTGCAGGTCTTTTTGGGAAACGGTATTGGTATATTCAAGTAACCGGTCGGCCAGGGTACTTTTACCGTGGTCGATGTGGGCGATGATGCAAAAATTGCGGATGTGCTGCATAGGGCGCAAAAGTACGGCAATTTTTGATGCTGTGGTTAGTTTGGCGTATCCGGGATACAGAAAAATATGGGGCTGAAGATGCCTTGCCTGCCTTTGATCCCGACGAATGACTTAACGCATCACGTGGATAAAACCAGCAGTTTCTTTCTCACCGTCTTCGCAATAGGACGTGTAATTCACGATCCAGTAATACACGCCTTCAGCTACCGGCACGTTGTCAAATGATCCGTCCCACTTGATGTTATCGAACGATTCGAACATCAGTTTTCCCCATCGATCGAAGATCCGGATATGGAAATCCTTTAGCTCTGTTGCATCATAAAGTCCGGCAAAGTCATTGATCCCGTCACTGTTGGGTGTAAATACATTGGGGATTTCAATACCGCCATCGGGAGGCCGAACGGTGATATCCGAAGCAGATGAAAGTGTGGTACAACCGTTACGGGTCACCTTCACCCAGTAGCTTCCGGTTGCTTTTACCATAATGAAGGCAGTGCTGTCGCCCGTGTTCCATTCATACACATCTCCGGACTGACCGGTAGCGTCCAGGCGCAACTCGGTATCATAACAGATGATGGTATCATCCGGCATATCCACTTCCGGATAGGTGGTTACAAAGACAAACACGCTGTCGGTTGCTTTGCAGCTGGCACTGTCAGCTGTCACGAGGTAGGTAATAGGACCATCGGGTGCATCGGTCTCATCGCGATTGGAAGAAGTGAAACCTATGGGGTCTGAGCTCCACGAATATGTTGCGCCGTTGAGGTTTGTCGCGTAGAGGTTTACCGGATCATTGGCACATGTACTATCCGCAGAAGCGGTTGCGGTCACGTCAATCGTACTTTTATGAAGCGTGACAAATGCGGTATCCTTACATCCGTCGGTGGTTGTCAGATACACATAGATCGGTTGGTTGTCCATGGCTTCGGTGCCGGTGAAGGTAACATTGGATCCGCTTGTACCGGTGATAGGCCAGTAATATGCCGAATATCCTGATGGCCCGGTGAGTGTGACGGAACCGTCAGGACAATAATCCTCATCCATCACGGGCGGAGAAGGGATCGTATAAAGGTACACCACAGCCCCATGTGCATTCTCACAAAGCCCTGAAGTGATCCGGAGTGTATATTCCGTTGGCACATTGGGTGACACAGTTATCGGGGAAGTGGTACTCGTGAATCCTGTGGGATTGGAGGTCCACATGTGATTCCCTTCGGTGGTTCCGGGGTCAAGGGTAATGGAATCACCGGGACAGATGGTAGAAATGGAGTCCAGAGAGAAATACACCAGGGTATCCACCATCACACTGAGGGTATCATATGCCTTACAGCCGGCGCTATCAGCCATCACGATGTAGTCGGTATCTTCGTTGGGTGAGCTGTTCGGGTTCTTGGATGATGAAGAAAATCCGGCCGGGATAGATGTCCAAAGGTAGGTAGCACCCGGTACGCTGTTGCCACTAAGGCTCACCTGGTCCGTTTCGCAAATATGCGTTTTATCCACGCTTGCCGTAACGGTGATCTCGTGGTTCTGCAAAACATAACGTGCAGAGTCCTTACACCCATAGGCTGTTTCAAGAAAAACGATGATGGTATCACCTTCATTGAACAACGCGGGGTCGTAGCTTACGCTGCTGCTGGTGGATCCACCCGGAGCCCACAGGTATTGGCTGAATCCGGAAGGTGCGCTTACCGTAAAGTTGGGCCCGTCACAATACTTTTGCTGCTGAATATGTGTGAAGGAAGGAACCGTGTGAACAATCACTTGCACCTGATCCGAGACCGTACAGGCACCGCTTGTAAGCTGAAGCCTATAAGTGGTGGTGATGTTCGGTTTTACCGTGATGGGGGCCAGTGATGAGGTGAATCCGGACGGGGTTGATGTCCACTGATAAGTGCCTGTCGGGAGGCCGGTACCAAGAGTTGTACTGTCTCCAAGACAAATGTCCACATTGGCACCCAGGTCATATACCGGTTTGGCGTCAACCGTAACGGTTATACTGTCGATGGAATTCGGCCCGGTACATCCATAAGAATTTGTTACAGTTACGATATAAGTGGTGTTGACCAAAGGAGAGACCGTAACAGTCGGACTACCGGAAATAAAACCTGCCGGGTTTGAGGTCCACTGATACGTGGCGCCGATGCCGCCGTTACTTGCGCTGATGGTGGTGGAGGATCCCTCGCAGACCGTATTGTTTCCGTTAACGATGACGGTTGGCGGGTTGACCTGTTGCAGGGTGAAAAGCGCGGTGTCCTCACAACCCAGCGGAGAAATGTAGGCGACGGTAACGACTTCTCCGTTGGTGGGATTCATATAGACTTCGGTCTGATTTCCTGAACCGTTATGAAGCCAATTGTAGTTGGTACCCGTAGGTGCGGTAAGGGTGGCTGAAGTGGCACCTGAACAAAACTTAACCGTGCTCACGGTAATGTTGTTGGCAATATAAACGTTGACATAATCGGAGGAGCTGCATCCGAGAGAATCTGCGACGGTGAGGAAATAGGTAGTGGTCTGATCAGGGAATACCTTCACCACTGAATCCGAGGAAACAAATCCGGGAGGATCGGAAGTCCATGAAAAAGTGCCGGATGTTAATCCCGGATCAATCACAAGACTGTCATCCCTGCAGATGGTTGTTCCAACTCCCAGGTCAAATACGGGGCTTGGTGCGATGGTGACCATGACAGTATCTCTGCCCGGTTCACCAATGCATCCTTCAGATGTTGTTACCTCAAGAAAGTAATACGTAGTATCGGTCGGAGATACAATAGGTTCTGGTTTGGAGGAAGTGAATCCGGGAGGATCGGAAGTCCATGAATACGTAGATCCGGCGGAATCACCGGTAATGATCAATTGGATGGCGCTGCCAAGGCAGATTGCCGTGTCCTTCAGGGTTGTTACGGTTGGCACTTCGCCGCGTTCCACGATCATGTAAGGGATTGTATCCCGACACCCATACGGTGAAAGGACCGCCACCTGGTATAGCGTGCTGTCTACAGGGTGCAGGATCTCAAGGTCCTGAATGCTGTCTCCGGTATTCCATACATACTCCAGATAGCCGGAAGGTGCGTTGATGGTGACAATGGTATCTGCCAGGCAGTAATATTGTATCAGATCTCCGTTATGCGCGAAAGGTTCATACAGGTCTACCTCAACGGTGTCACTGAATGAACAACTTCCGGATTCGATTGTGAGGTCATAGACGGTATTGACAAGCGGTGAGACCTTCACCGAATCGTCGCTACTGATGAGGCCGGCAGGATTGGATCCCCACGTATAAGTACCTGTGAGAAAGGTGTCCGGCATCAATGTAACAGAGTCATATTTACATATGGTGTAGTCCGTGCCGAGGTCAAATCTCACCGAGTCATTCACAAAAATCGTCACATACTTCACCGAGTCCGGTCCCTGGCAACCGTACTTGGACCATACTTCCACGCGATACGTAGTTGTGGTGTCGGGCCATACAGTGTTGGTCAGACTGGAAGAGACAAATCCGGGAGGGTTGGAGCTCCATTCAATGATATCTTCAGGGTTGTCGGTTGTGGCAATCAGTTCAATACTATCTTGCAAACAGATCGTGGTATCGTCAGCGGTCACCAGCGTCAGGTTGGGGCTTTCCAGCGGATCGAAGATATGGAGCAGGGTCGCATCACAACCGGATTCATTCGTCATGGTCACTTTTACAGTATCTCCAACGGTTGGCAACGGCACGGTGATTTGCTGACCTTGTTCTCCGGTGGGATCCCATACATATTTCACGAACCCGTCGGGTGCGGTGAGGGTCACGGAATCAGATGATGGACAATAGCCTTCGATGTGTATCTCCAGAAAACTGCAGGCGGCATCCACATAGGCATAACCGAAGTGACCTCCCCATCCGCAATCTTCCGTGGAAAATTCAATGGTCATGGTTTGGCCGATGTATGCGGACAAATCCACACCCACCGTGGTCCAGTCTTTGTATCTGACCCTGCCATTCTTTTTCCAGTTGTCGGTAGCCGGGCCGGCGGTCACCTGGTAATATCCGCAGGGTCCGGGGATAACTGTCTTGGTTGAATCCAGAATCTTTACCTCGAACTTCGGTTTATCGTTCTGCGGATGTCCGTTAGGATCTTCGAGTATAACGGCATACTGGTACAATATACCTGAGTTGAAGGGCGTCACCTGAAATGTCTTCACCAGTTTCTCTGCCTGGTAATTCACGTGATCATTTCCAAGTCTTACGGCATGGGCACCTCCTCCGGGTGCGAGGAACGTAATCTCATTGTTGGAATTGGCATCTGTACCCATGGCACTCATAATGGTGTGACGGCCGCTGTAAATACCTGGTGTATTAATTCCACCTCCGCAGCATGTACCAATGAATCCGTTCCAGTTGGTGAAATCCCCGTATTCAAAATCCAGGTTTTCGCAGTCATTGGGTACGAGTGGTGAATTAATCCGGTCCGGTGCGGGTGGGGTATGTTGAACCAGTTCATCCACCGAAGCCACCGGGGGCATTTTCGCAAGCGCCTGGATCAGCGCTGCTTTGTTGTCATCATCTTTCTTTAAAAAGTTGATCTGGTATTCAGGAGAAAGACTGGCTTGATCGCGAAGATCGGTTCTCTCAATCGCAAGAATGCCGTAGGTTTCTATCAGTCCGGAAAATACGGCAAAGGCGTCGGGGTCTTCCGGTGGCAAACCATTGATATAATTGAGGTTCATATGTGCATAGCCGGGTTTAAGCTGCACATACAGTCTGTCGTAGGAGTGACCGGGTATTTGCTGGGTCTCTTCGTGAAGGGATGACCCGTTCAGGCTGGTTTGGCCGAAGCTTACAGTTGAAACGAAGCCAAGTGCAATGGCAACCGCAGTTAAAAAGGAGAACTTAAATTTCATCACAATCGGATTTGAGAATGATCCATCACGCCAATATATCCTCCTTCTGCAATGAGTGCGGAAAATTGCAGCCAATGAGGTGATAAAAGCCAGAAGATAGCCATCAACATATGAATTCACACGTTGATGGCTATCTGTCAGGGGGCTAAAGTTAAATCATAGCCCCAATGCTCACAAAATTAAATTGAGATTGAAGGGGTTGATTCTTTGGTCTCATACCCCTTTTTAAGATGGATTTTGGTTAACTACCGTTACTTCTCATGAGGGCAACCCATCCGCTGAGTTCCACCTTATCCGCAAGTCTGAAGACGTAATAGTAGGTGCCTTCGGGTGCATCGTAGCCGGTGTCTGTTCTTCCGTCCCAGCAGATGCCGTCCTTGCTGTCGTGGATTCGTAACCCCCATCTGTTGAAGATGATCAGTTCACCACAGTTCTCCACGCCGGGAACGACGGGGATTTTGAAGCAATCATTCTTACCATCCTTATTTGGCGTAAATACATTGGAGGGTACAATGCCAAGATTGATTGGTCCGGGGTTGATCGTATCCACCGTGGTATCTGCACAGCCAAAACCGTTCGCTGCTATCAGGGTGACGATGTAATCCTGATCTCCCCAGGGAAGGAATAAGTTTGTGTTAGGCTGGTTTGATGTGGATCCGTTGCCGAGATTCCAGATATAACTTGTTGCTCCGGTGGATGAGTTAGTGAGAAGAATATGAACCCCATCACAGTCGGGTGCAGTGGAATAGCTGAACTTGCTGTCCGGGGAAGCACCTCCTTCAAGAATGGTAGTGGCAAGAACGGTATCGCAACCATTGCTATCTGTAATCCTTACGGTATAAATCCCCGGAGAAAGACCGGTGGCTGATTGGGTGGTCTGGTTCCCGCTGTTGGTATCCCATTGATAGAAATATCCGGGGGTTCCTCCATTCACAGTAAGGGTTGCGACGCCATCGTTTATGCCAACGCAGGATGTTCCATTCGGTGTTACAGTGGTAACAAGCGCCGGTGGTTGGGTAATGGTGGCCATGCTGGTATCGGAGCACCCATCAGCATCTGTAACAGTAACGATGTAAGTACCTGGTGGCAGGCCGTTCACGTTTTGTGTGGTATATCCGCCAGGGCTCCATGCATAGGTATACCCTGGGCGTCCGCCCAGGTGGTTTACCGTAATCGATCCCAATCCGCCGCCATAGCAAAGCAGGTCCTGCGACGTTGTGTTGGCGGTCACCGGGTTGGTCGGGAAGGTGATATTAATGTTGGCGGAAGCGTTGCAGGAGTTTGCATCCGTTACCGTTACACCGCATATGCCTTCTGCCAATCCGGAGACATTCTGAGTTGTTTGTCCGTTACACCACAGGTATGTGAATGGTGCAGTACCACCGGATACCTGAACATTGGCCGATCCTGAGCCATTGCCTCCGCAATCCGAAGTAGAGGTATTTGTAAGTTCAGGGGAGATGGCATTGGGCTGCTTGATGGTTACCTGTGCTGTTTGGGTACAATTGTTTGCATCGGTGACGGTCACACTATATGTGCCCGGGCTGAGGCTGGAGGCCGTAGCCGTGGTTTGTGCCGGAGTGGTGTTCCACAGATAAGTGTAAGTGGGTGTGCCGCCTGATGCGGAGACTGTACCGGTGCCGTCATTACCAGCATAGCATGACGTGAAGGTGGAGGTCATGGCTGCGGTAATGGTATCCGGCTCCGTCACATTGATGCCCGCAGTGGTGATACAACCTAAAGCATCCGTAACGGTGACCTTGTAATATCCGGTCGACAGATTACCCACGGTTTGTGTGGTAAGTCCACCCGGACTCCATTGATAGGTATACGGATTGGTGCCACCCGACCCTGAGGCGGAGATCGAACCATCGTTCCCACCATTACAACTTACCGGTATGGATGTTAAGTTGGCATTGATGGTTCCGGGATTTGAAATGGTGATCTGATCGGAAGAAGAACAACCGTTGGCATCGGTCACAAACACATTGTAAATGCCTGGGCTCAGGCCACTGACCGTGGTGGTGGTTTGTCCACCCGGAGACCACAGGTAAGTAAATGGTCCTCCGGTCCCGGCAACAACAACGTTGATCTGACCGTCGCTGGCACCGCAAGCCGAAACCTGCGTCACAGAAGGTGTGATCACCATGTCAGAATTGCCGTCAATGGTCACACATACGGAATCGACACACGAACCGCTGGCATCACCGACGGTAACGCAATATTTACCAGGAGCCAGGTTGCTGATATTTTGGGTGGTTTCACCATTATCCCATGAAAACAGATAAGGTGGATTAGCGCCTGTTATGGAAACGGTGGCATCGCCGAGACTTCCGCCGCCGTCATAACCATCCCAACGGCAGGCATACCAATAGGTGTTTGTGCTTGGATCTAATAAAAATACGCCATCACCTGAGCAGGGGTCAGGGCTTGGTGGAATTTTATTATTAGCTTCAAACACGGTTCGGCTGGTCAGGCACGACGAACAACCATAGTAATTAACAAACTCATCTTGATTTGAGCTGAGGTTAAGGAGAAATTTTCCGTTTCCGGGGCAGGGATCGGGTGAGGGTGGAATCTTGCTTGAATAGTCCAGGTCAGAGAGTGGAGACAAACAAGCGTTGGTTGTGGCATTGCAATTTGCAGGCGGGCAGATATAATCATAGAGGCTATTGGTGTTGTGAACATTCACAAAGATTCCGGTGCCTGGGCATGAGCTACCCGGAGGATCAATGCAGTTGTTAAAATCATTTTGTGAGATGTCAGGTATGGAATTGGTCACGCCACAAACGTAGTAACATTGATCCGGGCTTGTCCCCCAAGGGTCCAGTGATTGTGGGCAACCTGACGATGCAGAGAAATCGAGGAAAAGACCTCCCGTGCATGGGCTTGGAACAGGTACGGCATCGTTCAGAAATTCGTTATAGGTGATGGGGTAGGCGCAAACGGAACTTCCGGCACTGCAGGAGGCATTATTGTGGGACGGGGTGATCTCCATCGCACATGGCTTGCATGAATCTACCAAAGCAAACAGATTGGTGATGGTGTCATTACACGCCGGGTCAGTTCCGGAGTATGCAATCAGGGTGACGGTGTAAGTACCGATACCCGGATAGGTCCATGTTGGATCGGTGGCGTGGGAAGTATCCGCCAGGGTGGATCCGTCACCGAAGTTCCAGAAATAACCGACTGCCCCTGTCGAGTTGTTGATAAACTGCACGGTATGTGTTGCGCAGTTCATGGTGAGATTCAATGCGCTGGCGACCACATCCGATTCACAGGCCAGTACATTGAACTGGAAATCTCTTTTGGTGGTGGAGATGAGTATGCCGTTCCGGTATTCTTCCGCGCAAACACCCACTACATATTGTCCGAGTTGATTCGGTGTTCCGGTTAACCATCCCGTGACCGGGTCAATGGAAAGGGGCGTTCCTCCGAGGGGGTCATTCATATCGAAAGGAGCCTTCCAAGGCACATTGTTATAGGGTGGGCTATTCGGTGGCTGGGGTTGCGGGAAGTTGGAGGACGCTCCATCAAATGGCCAGCATAATTTATAAACGATGGAATCGCCATCAGCGTCAGTAGCGGAATGATCAAAGCCAATGTCCATATTCTGGCACACGAAAATGGGAGGCCATTCTGTAAACTCAGGGTTTGAGTTACAGGTCGCCAACTCGGGACCGGGGACAAGCGCGGTGTAGGAAGCACCAACATCACCCGGATTGGTCAGGTTAACGATGGTTTGGTTGCGACAGCACCGTTGGTATGAAAACTGATATCCTCCGGTTTGGGGAGGGAGATTCGCCTGTCCGATATACTCAGTAGCCTCCACACATACATTTGCGGGAATCACCACGCAAGGATCCTTTTGGTTAATGGAAGGATCAAGTAATTGTTTCCCCAGGAAGTTCAGATAAAGGGTTGTGACCAGGTTGTTGTTGGCGTCAAAAATGCCCACGGCTGCGGGATCGTCAAAATCTGGATCCCCGTTGTAGCAATCCCGGTATACTTTCAGATGTACCTCATATAAGTTACCTCCGAGGCACTTGTAATTCATTTCCCCACCGATAATGTGGGTTGCAAAAGATGGAAGGATGGCCAGGCATAATGCCGTCGTCAAAAGGAAGTGTAGTCTTCTCATGTCTAATAAACCCAATGTTATTTACTAAAACAGGAATGAAATGTACAGTGACCCTTCTTAAACTGAGCGGCGCTCAATTTACAAAAGAATACAAACTGTGATTACTTTCCTATGTAATGGACGAATGCAAAAACCGGGCGACTAAATAATGGATTTTTTATTCAAAATCCAAAAATCCAATGGATGCCATCATTTGTCCTGCCTTGAATTATGGTAAGTATGTGGCGATAATATTTGAAGTTCAACATGAAACTTTAGAAACAAAGCTGAACCTATGAAAAGGCAGTCATCGCCAACCGATTATTACCCCCCTTGAACCGGCATTCGATTTCGAACCGGAATTCAGAGGGCCGTCTGCCCAGTTGCCCTAAATGTTGTTATCTTTGCCGCCTCACAACATGCCCGACGGGTGCGTCATATTGCCTGGATCCGGGCGCGAAGAGCTACAACGAGAATTAGTTTATGAAAGTAATAGAGCACATCAAGACAGCCAATAAGCCGCTTTTCTCATTTGAAATTCTGCCCCCATTGAAGGGCAAGAGCATCGGTTCCCTTTTCGAAGGCATCGATCCTTTGATGGAGTTCAATCCGCGTTTTATCAATGTGACCTACCACCGCGAGGAGTATGTGTACAAGAAACGTGAGAAGGGTTTTCTCGAAAAAGTCTCGATCCGGAAACGGCCGGGTACGGTAGGAATCTGTGCCGCCATCATGAACAAATACCATGTGGATGCAGTACCGCATCTCATATGCGGAGGCTTCTCCAAAGAAGAAACGGAGAACGCCCTCATCGACCTTCAGTTCCTGGGCATTGATAATGTATTGGCGCTGCGGGGTGACCCGATCAAGACAGAGCCCACCTTCATACCCGACCCGAACGGCCATGGTCATGCGGTGGATTTGGTGAGACACATCGTAGACCTCAACAAAGGGACCTACCTGGACGATGAGATCAAGGATGCAAGCAATTGTGAGTTTTGTATCGGTGTTGCCGGATATCCTGAAAAGCACTTTGAGGCCCTGAACATGAAAACGGATCTGAAGTATCTCAAAGACAAGATCAATGCCGGCGCAGATTATGTGGTTACCCAGATGTTTTTCGATAACCAGAAATATTTCAACTTCGTAGAGGCTTGCCGCAATGAAGGAATAGACGTTCCGATTATTCCAGGATTAAAGCCCATCACCACGATGCGGCAGATCAGCTTTCTTCCCAAGACGTTTCATATTGATATTCCCTTTGAACTGGCTGATGAGCTGGAGAAATGTAAATCAGATGCCGACATCAAACAGGTGGGGATTGAATGGGGTCTGAAACAATCCAAAGAACTGATCAAGGCCGGTGTACCCTGCATCCATTACTATACC
>JAGQZQ010000038.1 GCA_020435415.1 Flavobacteriales bacterium | reverse complement strand
CATGAATCCGGTAGAGCTTTACAAATATGTATCCGGCAACGACGCCCCGGCTCAATTGGTGGAAGCATACGAAGCCACGGTAAAAAATCATACGCCTGCCGACAGGTTTGAAAAAGAGTTGATCGGAGAAGCACAGTCAGAAAACACACCGCAAATGAGTGCTACCACCTTCCAAAACAATTATTGCTACAGCGGATGGGACTACCTCTATTGCTGGGTAAACAGAACCGGCACCAGCTACGTGCAGAACTACAAATTCTCTATGCACGCCAACTCTTCACCTTATCGCGGAACCATCCGCCACAGACTGAGATACAAGAGCTGGGGTTCATGGCACACCGTTCGTGACTTTGTTGTATTGCAAAATCAAGTAAGTTATATCTACTCCTCCGGTACATGGAGAACCAGGGAATCAAAAGTATTTGAGGCCAGCGGCGATGGTTATCACCATAGCATCCGCGGCACCAATTAATGGCGATTAGGGAGCTCAGGCAAAAGGCATCCCGTCTACGGACGGGATGCCTTTTGTTGTTTATGTAAGCCTCCCTCCCGCTTATGTGCCTGAATCAACCGTTGTTTGTGCGAGATGAACAAGTGGTTAGTTAATTCGGAGACACCCCGTCCATCCCTTCTACTTTTGACTCGTCGATAAGGCAAAAGCCTGCATCGGTTAACAGAATGCGTATTTCAGGGAGAAGTCCGAACACCCGTAAAATAGTAGGACACCATTTAAATTCAACATCAATGAAAATGCTCACAAAATCCGTCTCCGCCCTATGTGCTGTTTATGGCATCATGCTCTTTTCAGCTTGTGAGAAAGAAGCCATCGAACAAACCAACCCCATGAATCTTTCTGTAAAGGAGCAAAACAGGAACCAGCAGATCGAAGGGGAATCTCTTATTGCAAGTCTGGATCTCGGCGCGAAAGGTTTTATCAACTTCTCTCGTCTGGATGATGGCGAACTTATCGTATCAGGCGTAGTAAGCACAGAAGGTGTGCTCCCCAACGTTAATGAACAATTGCCACCTGCCGACCTGTACACACTTGTCTCAGGCAAGGAAGCACCCAAAGCGTTGATTGAGGCTTATGAAGAAGTCATGAGCAAATACTCCACCCAGGGGGAAGTCAGGAAAGACCAGACAGCAGAAGGTGTAATTGAAAACACACCGCTTATGAGTTCAGGTACTTTTAAAGACAAGTACTGTCCACAGAATTGGGATTATCTGTACTGTTGGACAAACCGCACGGGAACAAGTTACGTGGAAGCCTATAAGTATTCCATGCACTCGCATGCATCTCCATACAGAGGATCTGTTCGTCATCGTCTGAGGTATAAGAGCTTCGGATCATGGAAACTGGTGCGTGACTACGTCACCGAAGTAGGTGAAACCACTTTATTCTCATGCTACGGTCCGCTCAGAAGAACCCGGGAATCAAAAGTATTCGAGGCCAGTGGCGATGGTTATCACCACAGCATATACGGCACCAATTAAAGCGATCAGGGGTTTACGCAAAGGCATCCCGTCTACGGACGGGATGCCTTTTTATTTTTAGGAAACAGTTGAGATCGTTGAACGAGAATCTTTAGGTGGCAAGAGCCGTCTCAGGAACAAACTGCGCCCCGAAATCCCGCAGTGTTCTGACATGTGAATGCAGCGCCATACCCAGGGTCCGGTAATCATTGTATGGTAGCCCGAACTCCTCGGCAGTCGCTTTAACGATAGGTGCAAGTTCCGGATAATGAATGTGACATATCTTGGGAAACAGGTGATGCTCCACCTGAAAATTGAGTCCGCCAACCAAAAAGGTCACCAGTTTGCTGCCTCGGGCGAAGTCGGCCGTGGTGTACATCTGATGTGCTGCCCAACTTCTTTCCAGGTCATTGTTCTCTTTGGGGACAGGGAATTGTGCTTTTTCAACCACATGTGCCAACTGGAAAACAATGGAAAGCACCAGACCTTCTACCATATGAAGCACCACAAACCCCAGGGCAATGTGATACCAGGGCCTGTCGATAAAGTAGATGGGCAGGGCCAGGAACAAGATATAATACAACAGCTTATATCCGATAAGGCGGAGAAATTCACTGGTGGGATGTTTGCGACCACTTGCCGCTTTGAAATCCTCCCGGAAAAAATTAGCATAATCCCTGATGAACACCCACGACAAGGTAGCCAGAGGATAAAGCAGGAAGGCGTATATATACTGGTACCTGTGAATCTTCAGAAGCTCTTTGGTCGGCTCAATGCGAAGAATCTTCACTTGCATGATGTCATCATCATGTCCGGCCACATTCGTAAATGTATGGTGGATCATGTTGTGTTTGATCTTCCAGAGAAAATCATTTGCCCCGACCACATTGAAAGTAAGTCCGAGCCATTTATTCACGCGTGAATTCGGAGAGAAAGAACCATGCACGGCATCATGCGCAATGTTGAATCCAAGAAGGGCCGTGAGAAAACCATTAAACCCAGCATTGACCAACAACAACCATCCCGGCAGATCAGCATAAAAGAGTCCGTAGGACAGTAGAAAACATGAGATCAGAAATATGGCTTTCCGCCACATAGCACCGTTACCATAGGTTGGGATGCCTTCTTTCTGAAACCACTCGCTAACACGCTGACGAAGCACATGAAAAAAATCGTCTTTCTGGCTACCGCCGAAACCCGGCCTTTCCACCGGCTTACGCTCACTTACTTGTGTCATTCAACTATCCTTTTGGGGGTAAAACGCCTCAAAGTTAAGCTTTCTGCCTCAATGCAGGTGTTATTTTTTAGTGCATTCGGCAAACAAGCAGGGTAGGGCCATGAAAACATTCTGTATGTCATTTTCCCGGGATATCCTACATCCCATCATCAAATTTCAGCTCATCTTTCTTTTTGGTCTTCAGGTCCCTGCCGAAATGCCAGCTACATCCGACAAACACGATTTGGGAGCGCCGGTCGTATTTCACCGTTTGATCCAACACCTGACTGTGTACCTCATGCATCCACCTCAAAGTATGGAACACGTCTGATGCCGTGATCACCAATGACAGTTTTCCCTTCAACATTTCTTTCTTCAGTCCCGCATTAAATACAGTGTATCCCAGAAAACGGCCTTGTGGAGTCAATGAAGGTGCACGGTACCTTCCTGTCCATTGGATCATCCATTGTTTCGCCAGCTCAATGTTGTTACTGACTTGCACATGCCAGGTCCAGGTTGACAGGCTGTTTCCATATCCGAGGTTGGATGCATCAATCTCATTATAGAACACCGAGCTGTTGAAATTGATCAACCATCGTTTTATGGGTCTGCCCTGCACAAGAAATTCAAGGCCGGCCGCCCGTTCCGATGAGATGTTATCATAGGTCGTCATCAGCAGAGAGTCCTTTACCGGCACAACAACTTCAGCAAATGCATCGAAGGTATAACGGTAGAACAATGTCGGAATCAAGGTGACCTTATCTCCTTTACGTTGGACACCCGCTTCCAGAGAATGAATCTGTTCCGGCCGGAGCAAGGGATTCCCGGATTCAAAATTGCGGGGATCTGAATACACGGGGAATGGATTGAGTTCATCGCCATCCGCACGGTTTACCCTGCGGCTGTAATTCACTTGTGCTTCAACTTTGTCATTCACCTCGTAACTCAAATGGAGTGTTGGGTAAACTTTTAAATAGCGATTCAACGTCACTGAATCCAGACTGAATAATGTCGCACGAAGAAAAGATTGTTCGATCCTCAACCCGGTCATCACCTGTAGCTCTTTCAATGGAAAGCCGAAGGTCCCGTACAGTGCATGTTGCTGCTGAACCACGCGGAAATAGCTATACTTCTCCGGATCACCCACCCACTGACCGGAAGAAGTATCCATGTGCATGCCGCTGTTCCGGATATCATCCCGAAACCCTATGCCTTCATATCCTGCCTCCAGTTCACCCTCTTCACCAACCGGCCGGTGAAAATCGAAAGCGGCCTCCAGTTGTTTGCCATTCTTCAGCAATCGTAAACTTCTATCTGCATTGAACACATCAGGGAAATGGTACTGTTCATTATATTCATGGGTCTCCAGTTCATGGTAGGTCGCCACATTTACTTCCGCGGATATGCCGTGGTCTTCCTTTTTCAGATCGTGCTCAAAGGCGACACTGGCTTCTGCCTCGGACTCATCTTCCAAGCCATCCTGATTGGTAAGATAGTCCAGGGTAACCTCATGAAGCATGTCACTTGTGCGGATGTCAAAAACCATGGGGCGGTTCATGATTCGACGGTAAGCGTTACCTTGAATACTGAGACTGGTCTTGTTATCAGGCTTGAATTCCATCCCGCCGTTGACCATGGTTGCGAAGGATTTATAATCACGCACCGCATGACGTTCATAGAAACTTTCCACCTGTCCGAGGCTATCCATATACGTGCGCTGATCCGTTATACTTCCAGGCCTCTTGTCCCACCGCAGACCGCAACCTGCAAAGGCTGTCATCTTACCTTTGGTGATGCCGAGGTTGAGATTGGTATTGTACCTGTCGCCATTGCCTGCATTCACCAGCCAGGTGCCCTGAACGCCATCGGTCTTCTCTTCTTTGAGCACGATGTTGATGATGCCCGCTGAACCATCAGGTTTATATTTGGCGGACGGATTGGTGATCACCTCTATCCGTTCGATGCTGGATGCGGGAATCTGCTGCAGCGCCGCCGCCGGGTTGCTTCTTAATAAAGCGGACGGGCGACCGTTGATAAAGTAAGTCACATTGCCGGATCCCCTGAGGCTTACATTGCCTTCCACATCCACGGATACCGAGGGTACATTTTCAAGGACCTCCGTGGCAGAACCATTGTTGGATTGCAGATCCTTGCCCACATTATACACCTTCCTATCCAGGGCCAGTTCATAAGTAGATTTTTCTCCGACGATCTCGGTTTCACCCAGGGAAATGCTCGTCTGCCTGATATGCATATCGCCCAGGTCCACAACTCCGGTTGTTTCCTTTACATCAAATGGCGCAACAACAAGCTGCTCATATCCGATGAAGGAAACGACAAGAAAATAGCTGCCGGGCTTGACATCCGGGATCACAAACACCCCCTGGTTATTTGTAACAGTACCTCCCCGTTGAATACTGTCGGGAAGATCTACCAGCACAACGTTTACAAATGGAATGATTTCGGAGGTAGTCTCCTCCCGAATCGTTCCCTGCACGGACACACCTGACTGGTTATCCATGGCAGCCATAGGATGAGCCACAAACAACAACGGCACAAAGACATGAAGAATTCTGAGCATCCGCATCATGGATCATTTTAAAACAAATGTCCGCACGGATTCTGAAGTAAATCTGAACATCGCGTTCAGAAGTCTACCGTAAATACATGGATTGAAGATCCATCATAGCGATAACCGAGTCGATAACCCATCACATCACAAATCTTCTTTGCAATCGCAAGGCCCAGGCCGAGGGAAGATGACGACGGATCTTTCTTATAAAACCTTGTGAAAAGTAATTCCGGATCCATGGCATCGGGCGCACCGGTATTCATCACCATGAATTGCTTGCTATCAAGGTTGATCTTTAACACGCCATTCGATACTCCATGTTTGATGGCGTTGCCGATGAGATTGGAGAAAAGCACATCGGCAAGCGTGGTGTGCATGCTCAATTCGACTTTTTCGTCGAGTGCGACTTCCGTTTGTAATGATTTCCCATTGATCAGTTCTTCATATGTTTTCATCATGTCCCGGATCAATGGGGCGGGATGGATCGCGGCATGCGCTGTAAACTGGCGGTTTTCGATCTTCGTCAATAACAACAACGCCTGGTTCAGACGGCTCAGGCGATGTGCGGCCTCACGGATCACACTCAGGTCGGAAGCCTGACGCTCATCCAGTCCGGAGGATTGCATCATACCTTCCAGTTTTGAAAGGATGATGGCCAGGGGTGTTTGGATTTCGTGGGAAGCATTCTCGGAAAATTCTTTCAGATTAGCGTATGATGCTTCGACACGACGTGTCAGTGTTTCCAATGCCGATTGCAATTCCTTAAACTCTGCAACTCGTGTGAGTTGGGGAGAGAACTGTTCAGGCACCGTAATGTCATACGCTTTCATTCCCGACAATAATTCATAGAACGGTTTCCACAATTTTCTGGCCACCAGCCACTGAAAAAGAATGATCATTACCAGGGTACATCCGAATAACCATAGGATCAACTCTGTGATCCTTTCTCCCAGATCATCTGTCTCCAATAGCGATACCGCCAGCATGATCCGGTAGTGGCGGTCGTTCACTGTTACGAAACTGACCAGCCTGCGATATGGCAATGCCTCCCTGTCGCCATCAACATAAGTAACCTCTATGACCGTATCTCTGATATCATCTTTTGCATGAACAGGGTTTTCGAGGGGGGTGATTTGTATACGTTTATCCAGCATGGCATACGCGGGTACCTCTACCGTTTGCGGCTCCAGGTGCCGGATCACCCATTCCTTTTCCTGCGTGAGGCGTTCGTCCATTTCCTCATGCATCAGGTCATCAAGGGCAAACCACAAACCGACGCCTCCCAGTGCAAACGCCAATGCACTGATGGCTGCATACCACAGGGTATTGATGGTCAGAAGTTTCATTTGCTTTTGAATTGATATCCCATGCCATAAACGGTTTTGATATAATCACCGGCACCGGATTCTATCAGTTTTTTTCTAAGATTTTTGATGTGTGTGTACAGGAAATCAAAATGGTCGGCAAGGTCGATCTGATCTCCCCAGATATGTTCTGCAAGCGCTTCTTTGCCAATGACCCGTCCCTGATTTACCATGAAATAATATAAGATGCCGTATTCTTTCGGCGTAAGTACAACTTCCCTATCGAGTACACAAACTTCACGGGAATCCGGACGAATGGTGATTTCGTTGAACACAAGTTCCTGCGCCCCCTTGAGTTGCCTGCGTCTGAGCAGCGACTTGACCCTCGCATTCAATTCTGAAAGATGAAAGGGTTTGGTGAGGTAGTCATCGGCACCCAGGTCCAGGCCTTTTACTCTATCATCCAGGGAATCCCGGGCAGAGAGGATGATGATGCCTGTATCGGGGTGTTCCGACTTCATCACGGGAATAAGGTCCAGACCGTTGCCTCCTGGTAGGGTCAGGTCCAGCAAAACACAATCATACTGATAAACACCCGCCTTTTCCCGGG
Source organism: Flavobacteriales bacterium (assembly GCA_020435415.1). Lineage (NCBI taxonomy): Bacteria > Pseudomonadati > Bacteroidota > Flavobacteriia > Flavobacteriales > Flavobacteriales bacterium. The sequence continues at coordinate 21,449 of JAGQZQ010000038.1, read as the reverse complement.
CTACGGAATAGTCCGGAGCAATCTCACAAACGTAACCTTCTTCTTCAAGGTAGTTCAATACGGTGTTACGCAGATCGACCTCATCTTCTATGATCAGAATTTTCACGAATCTTTATACGGTAGATGCAGGTTATAAAGATACCTTTTCAATCTGTAGAAATTCTGAGGCTGTCAAAGACACGGTTTTTCTACCTTTAAGCATGGCTTTTGTCAAACATCTAAAACAAGTGCAGGTTAAGGAATGGGGTTCGGACCTTCTTTCCCTGTTTTATCCTGAAGCGTGTCCCGGTTGCGGAAAAACCCTGTTGAAAGGAGAAAAACCGCTATGTCTGCCATGCCGTCTTCATTTGCCGAGAACAAATTTCGAATCGCTCACAGACCATCACGTTTCCAGGATATTTTGGGGAAGGCTACAGGTAAACCGTGCCATGGCCTACCTCCACTTTGAAAAACACGGCATCGTTCGTCGGTTGGTTCATAGCATCAAGTACCATAACGATACGACCCTCGGTCATTGGCTTGGCCGGGAAATGGGACATGCATTAAAGCAGGCCGGATGGCAGGTAGACGGAATATTGCCCGTACCACTCACACCGGAACGGCACAAAAAAAGAGGATTTAATCAAAGCCGCTGTCTGGCAGACGGCATGGCTGAAACAATGATGTGCGAAATTTATGACGGGCATATGCAAAGGATCACCGGTGCCAGAAGTCAAACACGTAAATCCAGGTTCGCCCGTTGGCAAAATGTTGAAGATGCCTTTGTAGTAAACGATCCTGATCCACTCATCAACAAGCATATCCTTCTGGTGGATGATGTTGTAACCACCGGTGCGACCCTGGAAGCATGCGGACAGGTTTTGCAACGTATTCCCGGATGCACAATCAGTATTGTCACCCTGGCATTTACGCATCAATAACTTCTTACACGGACATTCTCAAATTGACTACTTTTGCACCATGACTATTGAGATCGTCAAATCAAAGATCCATAAGGTAACTGTGACGGAAGCGAACCTGCACTACGTAGGAAGCATTACCATTGATGAAGACCTTATGGATGCAGCCAACCTCATCGAGAACGAGAAGGTTCAGGTGCTGAATATCAATAATGGTGAACGTTTGGAAACATACGTCATCAAGGGAGAAAGGGGTAGTGGAGTGATCTGTATGAACGGACCGGCTGCCAGAAAAGTAACCGTTGGTGATGTGATCATCGTCATATCGTATGCCCAGATGCTTTTTGAAGATGCAAAGAAATTCAAGCCCAGTCTGATCTTCCCGGAAACAGCCACCAACAGACTTACCTGACCCCTTGTCACAGAAACGCATCCTGAATGTTTTAAAGTACCTGGTTTTCCTGGGAATTGGCTTCGGGTTACTGTGGTTTGTTACGCGTAATCAGGACCTCACCCGGATGAAGAATGAGCTGATGGGTGCACGGTGGAACTGGGTGATACTCTCCATGTCCGTAGCGATACTGAGTCATGTTTTCAGAGCCGCCCGATGGAATATGCTCATCAACACCATGGGGTTCTCCACAAAACTTACGACCACCTTCCATGCAACGATGTCAGGGTATTTTGCCAATCTCATCGTACCCCGATTGGGTGAGGTAACCCGCTGTGGCATCCTGGCACGTAAAAACGGCATTCCTATTCAAGGTCTTCTGGGTACCGTTATCGTGGAACGTGGTCTGGATTTGCTTTCCCTAATGCTGATCACACTCTTCACTATTCTTTTTCAGATCGGAATACTTTCGGATTTTCTGAACCAAAATTTATTTGATCCGCTACAGCAACGCGTTGCCGACAACACCTCTTTTATCTGGCTGGCTTTGGGGGGTGCAGTGGTCCTGTTAGTGGCCTCAGGTTATTTGATAAAAAGGTCGATGCATCGGATGCGCCAGCGTGGCGGTGGTCTGTTCTTCAAACTCAAACGCATATGGGTTGGTTTTACCGGAGGTATGAAGACCATCAAACGAATGAAGAACAAAGGATTGTTCATATTATACACCTTGCTGATATGGGTGTGTTATTATCTCATGGTCTACCTGTGTTTCTTTGCGCTGGATGCCACAGAGCATCTATCCGTCGGAGCAGGATTCACCACCCTTGCCATGGGTAGTTTAGGTATCGTTGCCCCGGTACCCGGAGGAATGGGTACCTATCACTATATTGTTAGCCTTACCCTTACCGAAATATACCTGGTGGCGGAAAGTTCCGCGGTATCATTTGCATACCTGGTGCATTCTTCCCAGACTTTGGTTATTCTTGTGGTTGGTGCGATTTCATTATTTTTGCTGACCATCAAGAGCAAAACCCTTAAGGCCAGTTGAATTTTACCGAAGGCATACAAAAAGCCATGTTTGCACAGGCCGGCCCGGAACTGACGGCACTGATAAACCTGTGGAGAAAAGAAGGAGCTAAGATCGTTTTCACGAATGGTTGCTTTGATATTCTGCACACCGGACATATCCGTTATCTCATGGCAGCTGCAGGGAAGGGAGACAAACTTATTGTAGGCCTTAATTCTGACCAATCGGTAAAAAAACTAAAAGGAGAAACCCGGCCCGTTAATAAGGAAGAAGACCGGATGTTGTTGATGGCCAGCCTGAGGTTTGTAGATGCCGTCGTACTTTTTTCCGAGGATACGCCCCTGAATTTAGTTACATTTATCCTCCCCGATCTTCTGGTAAAAGGTGGAGATTATACCGAAGATCAGGTAGTTGGCGGTGATATGGTAAAGCAACACGGAGGACAGGTAGAGATCATTCCCTTTGTGGATGGTTACTCAACCACCGCAACCATAAACAGACTATCCACGTTAAAGCGACCATGAAAAAGCTTACCGTATATCTTTGTTTAGCAAGCTTTCTTGCTCTTGTTGGCTTTAATTCGTGCAAAAAAACGATCCTTTTTCCCTCAAAGGCAGGATTAAAAAAGAAACTGAACGGAAGTTGGGAACGGATTGAAATTGGCAATGTTGGTTCCATACAAAAGTGGACTTTCAATGATGAGCAGGTAGTTATTAATACAATTGTAGGAGTTCCATATCCGGATTCCAGCACATATGTACTCCAAGCAGGACTCAGCAAAGCCTATATTACTTTTGAGGATTTCGGCCAATTTTGGTTGAATGAGCGCTTCCAGATCATGCAACTAAATAAGGACATCCTGGTTATCTATTACAATTCGGGGGTCAACGGTCCATATACTGCAGAATTCAAAAAAATAGAATAATACAGGCATTCCTTGGCCAAGGTTAAGACTACCTTCTTTTGTCAGCAATGCGGAAACCAATCCGCCAAGTGGCTGGGTAAATGCCCCAATTGCCAGGAATGGAATACCTATGTAGAAGAGGTCGTTGAGAAAACGAAGTCAGGTGAAACCTGGCGTGACGAAAAAACCAAAGCAAAAGCCCTTCCACTTTCCGAAGTAAATTATATCTCATTCCCCCGCATAAAAATCGCGGATCCGGAGCTGGATCGGGTGCTGGGTGGCGGAATGGTTCCCGGATCAGTCGTACTCGTTGGCGGTGAACCTGGAATTGGCAAATCCACCCTTTTACTTCAAATGGCATTGCGCATGCCGGAACACAAGGTATTGTACGTTTCAGGCGAAGAAAGTCAACTACAGATCAAAATGCGGGCGGAAAGGATGCCCTGGAAAAGTACGGATTGTTTCATACTTGCTGAGACGGATCTGAATGCCATATTCAGCCAGGCAAAAAACATCCGTCCGGACCTGGTCATCATCGATTCCATTCAAACGCTCACCTCATCTTCTATAGATTCTTCCGCCGGTTCGGTTTCCCAAATCCGCGAATGTACCGGAGAACTCCTTCGGTATGCGAAAGAAAAGGAAGTACCGGTTATCCTGATCGGCCACATCACAAAAGACGGGCAACTGGCAGGACCCAAAGTGCTGGAGCATATGGTGGACACCGTACTTCAGTTTGAGGGAGACCGCCATCATGCCTACCGTATCCTGCGTGCCATGAAAAACCGGTTCGGCTCCACCGCGGAGATCGGCATCTATGAGATGAAATCTTCCGGGATGCAGGAAGTCGCCAATCCATCCGAAGTACTCATCAATCGGGGAGAAACCTCACTCAGTGGAACTGCGGTAGCTGCGACCATTGAAGGTATCCGTCCCCTCATGATCGAAGTACAGGCCCTTGTTTCAAGTGCGGTATATGGTACCCCCCAACGGTCGTCCACCGGTTTTGACCTTCGCCGTTTGAACATGTTGCTGGCCGTGCTCGAGAAACGCTGCGGCTTCAGGTTGGGAATGCAGGATGTGTTCCTGAACATTGCAGGCGGTATTCGTGTGGATGATCCCGGAATTGACCTTGCGGTGATTGCCGCTCTGCTTTCATCTCACGAAGACATTCCTGTCTCTTCCGATCTTTGTTTCGCAGCAGAGATAGGTCTTACCGGTGAAGTCCGGCCTGTCCCACGAGCCGACCAACGCATTGCCGAGGCACAAAAACTAGGCTTTCGCCAGATCATGGTGTCAGGTTATTCACGTAAAGCATTGGAAGGACAGCACACCGGTATTGAGGTGATCTTTGTGAATAAAGTTGACGAAGCCTTCACACGCCTGTTCGGATAAAACCGCTATAACCACTCAAATCATTACCTTCGCGACTAAAACCGGAAGCGATGGAATACCATTTTCAGGACATTGAAAGAAAGTGGCGTAAGTACTGGAAAGAAAACAATACTTACCGGACAGTCGAAGATACGCAGCGCGAAAAGTGCTATGTACTGGACATGTTCCCATATCCTTCCGGTGCCGGCTTGCATGTCGGCCATCCCCTGGGCTATATCGCATCGGATATTTATTCCCGCTTCAAGAGGATGAAGGGATTTAACGTACTTCATCCCATGGGCTATGATGCCTTCGGTCTTCCTGCAGAACAGTATGCAATCCAAACGGGACAACATCCCGCAGTCACCATAGAGAAAAACATTGAACGATACCGTGAGCAGATGGACCTGCTTGGTTTCTCCTTTGATTGGGACAGGGAAGTCCGTACGTGCGATCCGGCTTATTATAAATGGACACAGTGGATCTTTATCCAGCTGTTCCATCACTGGTTCAACAAAGACACAGGAAAGGCTGAACCCATTTCGACCCTCATCACAACCTTCGGGCAATCGGGCAACCAAAATGTACATGCATCTGCCGGACCCGTCGCCAAGTTTGATGCAGACCAATGGAAGGCCATGTCGGAGGATGAACAAAGAAAAATCCTTCTGAACTACCGGCTTGCCTATCTCTCCGAAGCGGTGGTCAACTGGTGTCCGGAACTGGGCACCGTGCTTGCCAATGATGAAGTTAAAGATGGGCGATCAGAACGCGGAGGTTATCCCGTGGTACAAAAGAAAATGAAGCAGTGGAGCCTGCGCATCACCGCCTATGCCGAACGCCTTTTGCAAGGACTTGATGAGGTAGACTGGAGCGATGCCCTGAAAGAAATACAACGCAACTGGATTGGCAAGTCCCACGGAGCCAACATCTTTTTTCACGTGGAACAATCCGATGCACGCATCCAGGTCTTCACCACCCGCCCCGACACCATCTTCGGCGCCACCTTCATGGTGCTTGCCCCCGAACATGAACTGGTGGCAAAGATCACCACAGACGATCAAAAAGCGGAAGTAGAAAATTACATCGAACAAACCTCGAGGAAGACCGAAAGAGATCGCATGGCCAATGTGAAAACGGTTAGCGGATGCTTTACCGGAGCCTATGCCATCAATCCCTTTAACAACGAGAAGATCCCTGTTTGGATCGCGGATTATGTGCTCGCCGGGTATGGCACCGGTGCCATCATGGCCGTACCCTCGGGTGACGAACGCGACTGGCGTTTTGCAAAACACTACAACCTGAACATCGTTCCCGTGATCGAAGGCCAGAATGTGGATGAGTGCGCGGAAGAAAGCAAAGACGGCGTCCTCATCAACAGCGATTTCCTGAACGGCATGAAAGTGCAGGAAGCCATCAAAACGGCTATTAAAAAGATTGAGGAGCTGGGGATCGGCAAGGGAACCATCAACTATAAATTGCGGGATGCCGTATTTGGCAGACAACGTTATTGGGGTGAACCCATTCCCGTGTACTATAAGAATGGAATTCCCTACACGGCAGATGAAGACGAACTCCCTGTGGTACTTCCCGAGATCACCGAATACAAGCCCACCGAAAGTGGCGAGGCTCCGTTGGCACGCGCCAAAAACTGGAAATATAAAGGCGAGTTCGCCTACGAACAAACAACCATGCCGGGATGGGCAGGCTCCAGCTGGTACTGGTTGCGCTATATGGATCCTGGAAATGAAAACCATCTCGTTGCATCGGAAAAAGAAAAATACTGGCAGCAGGTAGATCTGTACATTGGCGGTTCTGAGCACGCCACGGGTCACCTTTTGTACTCGCGTTTCTGGAATCATTTCCTGCATGACCTGGGTGTTGTTTCGCATCGGGAGCCTTTTAAAAAACTGGTGAACCAGGGGATGATCCTGGGTGTTGCTCATATGGTTCACTTTAATCCGGATACAAAGACCGCATACTCATACGATTTGGTAAAGTCAGGGAAACACGAAGGAGCATTGATCACAACCTATGCCTTGATTGACCATATTCAACAGGAGGTTCTGGATACGGAAGCTTTCAAGAACTGGAAGCCCGAAATGAATGATTATACATTTGTATCCAACGATGCAGGCGAATTTTTGTGCGAGAGTGCAGTAGAGAAAATGTCCAAGTCTAAGTTCAATGTTGTGTCTCCCGATCGCAACCCGGAGACCGGCAAAGAAGGGATTGTGGAACGCTACGGCGCAGATACCCTGCGCTTGTATGAAATGTTCCTGGGGCCTTTGACAATAGCCAAACCATGGGACACCAAAGGCATTGAAGGAACCTTTCGTTTCCTTAAAAAGATGTGGGGACTTTTTTACGACAGGGACGGAAATGTCCTCCTGGAAAATGGAGAAGCGACGAAGGATGAACTGAAGGTTCTCCATAAAACGATTAAAAAAACCGAGGACGACATCGAACGCCTGTCGTTCAATACAGCCGTCAGCCAGTTCATGATATGTATCAATGAACTGAGTGATCTGAAATGTAACAAACGCAGTATTCTGGATCCCCTGATCAGACTGGTCGCACCCTTTGCCCCTCACATCGCCGAAGAGCTATGGCAAACACTCGGGCATAAGGAAAGCATTTGTCATGCCGGATTTCCGGTATGCGACGAAGCCTACCTGGCTGATGATACCGTTACTTATCCGGTATCATTTAACGGGAAAACACGGTTCACCGTGGAATTGCCGGCGGATCTGAGCCCGGCCGATATCGAGAAGGAAGTAATGGCCATGGAAAGCAGTGCCAAATGGCTTGATGGCAAGCAACCGCGGAAAGTGATCGTGGTACCCGGTAGGATCGTAAATGTGGTGGTCTGAACCGCTACTTCACCCTGTCATATAAACTTTGGAACGGGTTTTGCGTTATCATAAGGCGTATGACCCATCCGATAAAATATATCTTGTTGGCTACAGCCCTGGTGTTGCAATCCATGACAGCAGGCGTAGGTACGACAGCACCGGAAAAGGTATTCCGGCAGGTTGATTACCGCCCGTTCAAAGTTGGGGAGCAACTGAAGTACAGGGTACACTATGGTTTTGTGGACGCCGGTGAAGCCCAATTAGAAGTAAAGGGACTTCAGAAGATCGGTAACCGGACCTGTTACCAGATTGTAGGTTCAGGCAAGTCACAAGGTGCCTTTGATTGGTTTTTCAAGGTCCGGGACCGCTATGAAACCTATATGGACACCGTGGCCCTTTTCCCATGGGTGTTCATTCGTCGCGTGAATGAGGGCGGTTTTAAGCTGGAGCAGGACTACATCTTCAACCACTTTAAGAACAAGGTAAAAAGCAAACAGAAGGACACCGAATATGAGGTTCCGGACAACGTGCAGGACATTCTTTCCGCATTTTATTTTGCCCGCTCCCTTGATTTTTCACATGCCACAAAAGGCGATGAATATGAAATTCCCACGTTTATCGACGAAGAATTATGGCCGTTCAAAATAAAATTTGTCGGACGGGAGACCATGAAGACCAAACTCGGCACCATTAAATGCCTCAAATTCAACCCTGTTATTCAGGTAGGACGCGTGTTTAAGGCTGAGGAGGATCTAACGATCTGGATCTCGGACGACCCTAACCACATTCCCATCCGTTTGCAGGCGGAAGTGCTCGTAGGTTCTATTAAAATGGACATTAAAAGCGTGAAAGGAGAAGCCTATCCGATGGCTATTATCCAGGATTGAATTCGGGGTCCTAATTAGCTTTACGGGTGTTCGGAAACAATACCTGTGATTGAATCTAACGCATTTTTTTTCTTTGTCCCTTTCGATAATTTCAAGAACATAGTTTCTTTGTATCATACCATTCGGAAACCATCCGGATGAGTTGCGAGGCTCTTAATTAATTATATATATTTATTGTACAGAGGCGGTGCGGTATTCTGTTTCGTCAGCGGGCATGGCGAGCGGAAGTTTAAGTAGCATATCCTTTAAACATGACTGAATTAAACAGGTTGGCATGCTAAATCTTAAAAGCGTAATTACACAATTAAAGCCAAAGGAATATCTGAAGTTTTGTGCGGGGCTTGAAGAGAACAATGCGAACAACTATCTGAAGCTGGTGGAAGTCTATCGCAACAGCGATGAGAATCCGATGAGCGATGAAGGAATCAGGAATCAAATGGAGCTATCCTCCACTGCCTTCCATACCATGAAATCGCGGCTTTATGACAAATTGCAATACTTCCTGTATCTGCAGTTTGAAGGTCCGGGTGAAGAACTCCGGCTAAAACTGGATGCACTTCCCAAGCTGATATATACAAGCAAGATCCATCCACACATTGCCATGGCTATCATGGAACACATGGCGGTAGTGTTGGAGGAAAGGAGTATGCCGCACGAGCTTATCAAGGTGTATGATGCTTTAAGAAGGATGCACCTTCAAAGTCCGAAATACTATGATTACTCCAGGTCATACAACCGGCAGATGGCCTATTCAGTTGCGTTGGACAAAGCGTATAGCCTGACGCTGGAGTTTAGCAGGAAATTGGGAGAATTCAGCCTGTCCCACGATCCCGAGACCGGGGAATTCGTGCGCACCCTTCGTCAGGAAATTAAAAACCTGTCGCGTGTGTATGACTCCCACAGGCTTCGTTATTATGAGCGTCTTACGGAGATATCCTATACCCTATTCTTTCCATTGAAGGATCATCGGGAAGAGGAAGAAGCGGTTGACGATATGCTTAAAGAATGCAAGACCTTACCGGAAAAGCATCCGAATGATCCATTGTATGAGGCATCACAACCATTGGTATCGTACCTTTCATTCGAATTTTACCGCTTACACAAGTTGCATAGCAAGGCACAGAAAAAACTGGATGAACTTCAGGAAAATGTGCTCGATCTACCCAGACTCACATCCCTTGGCTGTACATCATTTTTCTTTATGTCCAAGCTGCAATGGTATAAATCCCAGGGTATGCTAAGGCAGCTTCCAAGGGAGAATAACCAATTACAACGTGACGGTTGGGATCCGGAATTACTGGACCATATCACCTACGCCCACTACATGATCTACATGGCTGCCACGGAATACTTCAACGGCAAGTACGTCCACGCGGTCAAGCATCTGAATAACCTGCAACAAAATGTGATGTTCAGGAACATGATGCATGCAGAGATCGAAGTCAAGGCCTTTACCATCCTATGTTTGTGTATGGCCAGGAATTTCGCGGAAGCCAAGGACCAGATCAAAAGCCTGGCGACCAAATTGCGCAATCATAACCTCACCAAACGCTACGCACACGTAGTGGTATTGATGAAGTTTTTCCGCATCGCGATCAAACGCACCATGGTGAAGACCCGGTACTCAACCATCAAACTGGTTGAATACCGAGATCAGTTCATCAAACAAAACCAAACGGTGGATGCCGTACTTCCTTATGTCAATTGGGAAGATGAGTACATCATGAAACGCATCACCATGTCAACCAAACAAACGGTTAACAGGTTATAACCGGACGCTTCCCGTATTCTTTCTATCCCTCACATCAGAGCTCATGTGTGAGTTGGCAACCCGGTAAAAATCTGTTGTAGAAGCTTAGACGTTCGTCATTTTCCTTGGCAAGCCATTCATTGCATACCATAACATCCGGTGCAGGCTTCTCACCCCTCAGTACTCGGATCATCAGCTCGCCCAGTTGTGTTATATCCTGGCATATTTCCACATGCGTAGCCAAATTTTCAGCCTGGTATAAACCCGCTTTGATCAAGGCAATCTCTTTGTCAGGATGTATCAGCCAGATCTGACTGTATTGTGGTTTGGGAACACGTTGACCCCGACGACCCATTTGGATCATTGTTTTCATTATGGAGGTATTAGGAATCGAAGGGGCCACAAAGTTGTACCGTGGCCCCCTGATTGGTTTACGACCTAAAGTTAGCTTGCTTGAATCAGGCAGGGAGATAAAGTAAGGCAGATTCTTTCACAGGTAATAAATCCTTGAGGTTATCCGCAATTTAACACCCTGTGACATGCACCGTGAGTCCAATAGGAAACATACCATCAGGTCTTGCCTTGTGAGCCAACAGGCTTGGGCAACGCAATCACGAATACTGTTCCTTTGCCTTCCGAAGTTTCGAACCAGATAGAACCACCGAAGCCTTCGACGATATTTTTAACCATGGCCAGTCCCAATCCCATACCACCGGTTTTCGTGGTAAAATTCGGAACAAATATCTTATCCAACTGATCTCTGGGAATGCCACTGCCATTATCCCTGACCTCTATGATCCACTGTCTCCCTTCATCCTCAAGGACTACTTCGATCTTGCCCGCACGGTCTTCCGGTATGGCCTGAATACCATTCTTAATTAAGTTATTGAATACCCTAACGAGCTGATCCTTATCGGCAAATACCCTGGCCTCTCCTTTCGTTCTGTTCATGTAAACGACTTCCACCTGCTCTGATTCCTCAAACAAACGGGTGGTGTTGTCAAGCAATCGGGACAGATCAATGTCCTCATTTTTCTGAACAGGCATTTTGGCGAAATTGGAAAATTCCGTGGCAATGGTCGACAAGGTCTCGATCTGCTCGATCATGGAGCGAGTGAAGTTCTTCAGGCGTTCTTCACGGTCCGGCGCCTTGTCTTTCCAGGCACGTTCCAGGTGCTGGATACTCAGCTTCATGGGCGTAAGAGGATTCTTGATCTCATGGGCCACCTGTCTCGCCATCTCCTGCCAGGCGCTTTCACGTTCCGATTTTTGTAACTTCTCAACACTGCTCGCCAGTTCTTTGATCATGCGGTTATACTCCCTCACCAATCCGCCAATCTCATCATTAGAATTCCACTCAATGGGTTCATTGGAATGGCCCAGTTTGATCTTACCGAGTTTCACCTGGATCATCTGCAGCGGCTGTGTGATACGGCTTGCCAGCAACCATGCCCCCAGCAGCGTAAGCATAAGCAGCAAGCCATAAATGTTGATCAACGTGGCCATGAATGACTGTACGCTTCTTTCTATTTCATTCTTCTTGGCAAAATAGGGCAAGCTCAGATAGGCCATCAATTCATTGTTATTGTTCCGGAATGGCACATAGGCGGCAAAATATTTCAGTTTACCCACATTCTCTTCCTGCACGAAATCTGCCTTCTGCCCTATCACCATTTCCGCATAAGCCCGTGGATCCATCTTTCTTGCAATCAATCCCTGATCAAAAAGATTCTGACGCGATGACGCGATGAGATTCCCGTTCTTATCAAACAGGTTGATGTCCGTAAAGAAGACGTTTGAGAACCGTTTGAGCACATAGGTCACGTAGGACTCCATGCCTTGTGCAATATCCGGGCTATCGCCCAGTTTGTTCTCCATTTCTATCAGAACAGAATTGATCCTTTCCCTTATGTTCTGATAATTGGCGGTATTGTATTGTTGGTTGATATAATAGATCGTACCTGCGCCTACCACCGTTAAAGCAAAGAACAGAATAAGCATAATATATAGTTGAATCCGGTTCTTGAAGTTCAGCGCCATCAGGTTGATCTCAAGCGGCAGGAATCCCACAGTGGCAAGCAATGCAGCAAAGAGCGAAAGGAATACAAACAGATATGAAAAGAGTGAGGAATGGTCCAGGAACTGCTTTTGCTTTCCACTCACAACCGTCACCTGATCCCCGGTTACTTTGAATACATGCCTGTATCCACCCATAAGTAAAGTTACTCCGTCCTTTGGATTCTTCAGGAATGAAGAAACGGTGAGGTTATAAGGAAAGTCGCCACGATGATCCACCAATGATCCGCCGCGGTATTGCGCATAGGAAAAGTTCTCGAGTTTATTCCGTTTTTTGATCTCGCTGTTGGATGCGTCTATGAGCAATTCCGGGTATCCGATCCCTTTTGGAATGATCTTCGCCTTTAATTCGATATATAAACTTCCCGGACCATTGGTCGCAAGCATATTATTTCCATATCTGAAACGAGCCAGATAGGCGCTCCGATCCGTGGTGCCCTCGATGCGGAACAGCCGGTCTGACAGGTCAGTAGAACGACCGTCCAGGTTTATTCTCCGATCCAGAAGTTGCATTTGCGGCTCCTCGGAAGAACGGCCATTTGACTTATCATTACGGTGGAGAGGAAAGAGATATACGGTCACCTCATATTTATCCCAATATCCGCTGAAATATTTCTGAATGACCCTATCCTTTACTTTGTCCTCATTCCGGAGATCCGGTCTCGTAAAGTATTTCCTGATCTCCTCATCATCCAGAATTCTGTCTTCCTGCTGTGAGAACAATACTTCTCCGATATGATCCGGCTCCTCTGCAAGTGCGCTTGCAAGGTATTCCATGTTTTTCTTCTCATTAAAGCCGTTGTACTTCGACAGCAAGTGGGAGGTGAGCAGGGCAAACAGCAATACGATCACAATCACGTTACTAAAGCGGTAGGTTTTGCCCGGAACCCGCCTGAAATATCCTGAAACGGGAATGATCAGCAACGGCCACATCATCATGATCAGGTCAGCAACACCTTTGAAATGCGAAACCACGACATATGCCCCGGAGGCGATAAGGTAAGCCACCAACAATCTTCTGGTTGTCTGACCGGTGATCCGACCACCGGTACTGACCAAACCATCACTGACATACCTGATCACCGAAACGAACCATTTGTCTGCCAGAAGCAAAAAAGAGAACAGGAGTAAACCAATGGAAACAAAGCCTATATAGCTGTATGCATTCAATGAGAATACATCATTCAGGTTCATGGAAACTTTGGAATGTTCCACCAATCCGCGGATAAGGTCAGTGATAAACCATCCGTAATAAAACAGCAGAAAGAGCAATCCCGTTGCTACGGAGACCTTTAATACAACGTTGGACCGGACATTTATCGCCTTCATGTGAATGCGCTTATTCACCACCACGGCCAGGTAGAAGAGGATGCATACGTTAATAAAAAAATCACCAAGTGACGGAAAAAAGGAAGAGGCGGCATAGTGGGTCGGACTGAAGATATCCAGTTCGTATAACCCGGCAGGGAACTTCACTTTCATCATCAGGTGTCGGAGTATCAAAACCGTACCCATGAGCAACAATCCGGCCCAGAGATCTCCGATATTTCCCGCCATCACTGCACACTCTTTCTCCAGATAAAGCAGAATAAACAACAATCCTATCACAGCTAAAATCACGGGCAATGTCCTACCGGCTCCGGTAGGCTTGGGGTCTTTGGCAATGACCAACGAAAGCAGGAACCTGTCTTTGTTGTCTTTAATATCCCGGAAAGACATGGTCTCCTGATGGCCGAGGCTGCTTTCCTCAGGCAATGCATAACTTTTGTGGAAACGGCTTTCAAGATACCGGTTACGATAGGGGTAATCATTTTTGATCAGCAACAGCCCTACCCAAACGCTGCGGTTATTTCTTGAGAGACGAACTTCATACCATCCATTGTCCAGTCGGATCAATCCTTCCTGTGTAAAAGGGCTTTTGGAATGGATGGTGGGAAAGGTAGCGGAGATGCTGCTCCAGAACTGCAGTGTATCCCATTTATAACCCAGGATAACAATACCATGCTCACGGTATAGCCTGTCCATATCAGCCTGGACATGAATCATCAGACTATCAAAGTTCTGCTGGTTGCCAGGCCGCGACATTTGGGAAAGGACACCATCCAACACATCTTCATTGTGATGCAACGTCTCCTGGAACTGTGATGCCTTTTGTTGCTGATAGTATTCCCGTCCCCGGTATAAGTCCACCAGGATGGTAGCCACAAAAAACAGGATGGAGATCAGCAGGTAAAAAAAACGGTTCCTTACAATGGCCCGTAACTTATTCATGGCATGTGGTTAGACACATGCTAAGGTACGCCAAAAAAACCCAATGAGAAGGCACCGGCACACCGGTACCAAGATGCGCTCGTGTATTACAATCAGGAATTCAATGCCTCGGCACCACCCACGATCTCAAGGATCTCCGTGGTGATGGCTGCCTGTCTGGCCTTGTTGTAGGTCAGCTTCAATTCTTTCAGCAGATCCTTGGCATTGTCGGTAGCCTTATGCATGGCCGTCATTCGTGCACCATGTTCTGCTGCATGAGAATCCAGGAGGGCTTTGTAGAACTGCGTTTTCAGAGATTTCGGGATCAGCTCATTTACAATGGAAGCTTGATCCGGCTCAAAGATGTAGTCTATAGAAACAGCCTTTGTATCCGCATCCTCAGCTTTAGGTGGCTGAGCGGGTAGGAAGGGTTCTACCTGAACAACCTGACTGGCTGCATTCATAAATTCGTTGTAAACAAGAAATATCCTGCCGTACTTCCCTTCCAGATACCACTGCATCACCTTTCCGGCAACTTCAGACACATGCTGGAAGTCGAGGTTGTCGTATAATTCATCGTACTTGCCGGCATGGTTCAGAGAAGACTTCTTGAAGAAATCCGACGCCTTTTTACCGATGGTAAGTATTTCCACATCCGTGGCACTGATATCCGCGTAGTCCTTGCGTATCGTGCTATTCACACGCTTGATGATGTTTGCATTGAACGCACCGCACAATCCACGGTTGGATGTGATCGCAACAAACAGCACTTTCTTTGAACCGTTTTCCGCAGAAAACGGCGAATTGCTTTCACCCTCCAGCGCCGCACTCAGGTTCCACAGCATTTCCTGCAACTTGGTAGCATAGGGCCGCATTTGTACAATGGCATCCTGCGCCCTTCTCAGCTTAGCCGCCGACACCATTTTCATGGCACTGGTGATCTGCTGTGTTGAGCTTACCGAGGTTATCCTGGTCCTGACTTCTTTTAAACTGGCCACCGCTGGTTAGGTCTTGGTAGGGTTAATATTTTGCGGACAATTCGTTGGCCACCTTCTCCATAGTTTCCACAGCCTCGTCAGACAACTTACCTGACTTCAGATCTTTCATCACGGCACTGTGTTTCTCTTTCATGAACGAGAGGTATTCTTTCTCAAACTCACGCACCTTATTAACCGGTACTTTTTGCAGGAGACCTTTGGTACCGCAGAAGATAATAGCGATCTGCTCTTCTACTGTCAGCGGAGAGAATTGTCCTTGTTTCAGGATCTCCACGTTGCGTGCACCTTTGTCCAGTACAGATTTGGTAGCAGCATCGAGGTCGGAACCGAATTTGGAGAAAGCTTCCAGCTCACGGTATTGTGCCTGGTCAAGCTTCAATGTACCGGCAACCTTTTTCATCGACTTGATCTGGGCATTACCACCCACCCTCGATACGGAGATACCTACGTTGATGGCAGGTCTCACACCTGAGTTGAACAGGTTGGACTCAAGGAAAATCTGACCGTCGGTGATGGAAATCACGTTGGTTGGGATGTAAGCGGATACGTCACCGGCTTGTGTTTCGATGATGGGAAGTGCGGTCAATGAACCACCGCCTTTTACTTTTCCTTTCAACGACTCTGGCAGGTCATTCATGTTGGCTGCAATTTCATCAGAGTTGATGATCTTGGCTGCACGCTCAAGTAAGCGTGAGTGAAGGTAGAATACGTCACCGGGATATGCTTCACGACCTGGAGGTCTGCGAAGGAGAAGAGATACCTCACGGTAAGATACCGCTTGTTTGGACAGATCATCATAAACGATCAGGGCCGGACGACCGGTATCCCGGAAATATTCGCCGATGGCCGCACCGGTAAATGCAGAATAAAGCTGCATAGGTGCGGGGTCAGAGGCCGAAGCGGATACCACAACCGTATAAGGCATGGCACCATTGTCTTCCAATACCTTCACTACGTTGGCAACGGTAGATCCTTTCTGACCGATGGCCACATAGATACAGAAAACGGGTTGACCGCTTTCATAGAATTCTTTTTGATTGATGATGGTATCGATGGCCACGGCAGACTTACCTGTCTGACGGTCACCGATGATCAGCTCACGCTGGCCACGACCGATGGGGATCATGGCATCAACAGCCTTGATACCGGTTTGAAGCGGTTCGTTAACCGGCTGTCTGAAGATCACACCGGGCGCTTTCCGTTCCAGGGGCATCTCATAGGTTTCACCCTGAATAGGTCCTTTACCGTCGATGGGTTCACCGAGGGTATTGATCACACGTCCGCACATGCCATCACCTACCTTCACAGAAGCGATAAGGCCGGTACGACGGGCCACATCACCTTCCTTGATCTCCTGTGAACTACCCAGCAGGATAGCTCCGACGTTGTCTTCTTCGAGGTTCATCACGATCCCTCTGACACCGTTCTCAAATTCGATCAGTTCACCGGACTTCACTTTGGATAACCCGTAGATACGGGCAATACCGTCACCTACCTGCAGTACGGTGCCAATTTCTTCCAGTTCGGATTCGGTCTTGGCGCCGGCAAGCTGTTCTCTCAGAATATTAGAAACTTCGGCTGGTTTTATTTCAGGCATGGCATGAAAGTTTTAAAACGATGCGTTAAAATTCCGGCAGATAGGGATTTTCACTGAAGGCTTTCTTCAATTCCTTCAACCGGTGAGCGACACTGGCATCATACTGTTTGTCGCCAAATTTAATGATGAAACCGCCGATAAGTGACGGATCCGTTTTCTCAACGATTTCTATGTTGGAACCGGCTGTTTTACCGATGATGGACAGGATCTTCTTTTTCATATCCTCATCAAGTGAAACTGCTGCAGTTACTTCTGCGGTAATGATCCCTTTGTATTGTTTGTAGAGGAATACGAAATGTTCTCCGATCATTTCCAGGAGAGCCTCCCTTTTATTTTGGGTCATCAACCTGATGAAAGCGAGGGTCACCTTATTCACCTTACCATTATATATGGTCTCAAGAACCTTCCACTTACGGTCGGTTTTAACGATGGGGCTTTTCAAGAGACTTACAAGGTCCTTGCTATCGTGCAACGACTGCCCGATCATACGCATATCCGCATACACTTCCTCCAGCACCCCCTGATCTATGCTCAGTTGGTAGAGAGATTTTGCGTAACGGTTGGCTGCCCTTGATCCGTGCATGGTTGACTTAGTTAAGGTTCACCTCATCAATGAGGCTGGAGTTCAGGTTGCGTTGTTTCTCTTCGTCAGAGAGTTCATTCTTCAGAATCTTTTCCGCGATATCGATCGAGAGCGTGGCCACCTGGTTTTTCAACTCGGTGATGGCGGCCATTTTTTCATTCTTGATAGATTCCCGCGCACCCTGAACGAGGCGATCGGCTTCTTCTTTCGCCTTGGTTTTGGCATCCGCAATGATATGGTCCTTCATCTCCCGGGCCTCTTTCAACATAGTGTCCCTTTCAATGCGCGCTTCCTGCAGCAACTTTTCGTTGGCAGATTGCAGGTTGGCCATCTCTTCACGGGCTTTATCCGCCTGCTTCAAGGCATCTTCAATCGAAGTTTCTCTCTCTTTCAGAGCGCCCAGGATGGGCTTCCAGGCAAATCTTTTCAGGATGAACATCACGGTCAGAAAAGAGACCATCATCCAAAAGATCAGACCTATTCCAGGTTTGATGAGTTCCATACGAATGTATTATTGGTTTCTTAAAGATTCACAGGAACCTATAAGAAACGTTGGCTGAAAACGAACTTAGTTCAATACAACGAGCAGGCCAATAACCATGGCGAAGAAGGCAGCACCTTCCACCAGAGCGGCAGTCAGGATCATATTGGCACGGAGATCATTGATGGCTTCAGGCTGACGAGCCATAGCTTGCAGTGCATCACCACCGATGCGACCAATACCAATTGCAGCACCGATAGCTGCAACACTGGCACCCAGAGCTGCCACACCTTGACCGAGACCTACCTCTAACATTTCGACTAACATATTCAATTGAATTTAGGGTTTAACAAAATCTGATTAATGATGTTCTTCTTCTACCGCCATGCTGAAATAGATGGCAGACAGCAATGTGAAAACGTATGCCTGGATAAATGCAACAAGCAATTCCAGCATAGACATGAATATGGTAAAGATGAGGGAGAACACGCCCGTTCCGAAACCGGCTGCTGCTCCTTTTTCACCGAAAATAAAGATCAGTGCAAAAAATGAAAGTACGATGATGTGTCCCGCCGTGATGTTTGCAAACAACCGCACCATAAGCACGAAAGGCTTCAGGAACAAACCCATGACCTCGATAAGGGTAAGGATGGGCAGGATCGCTACCGGAACACCCGGCATGGCCAGAACGTGTCTCCAGTAATGCGAATTTCCGTTGATCGTTGTGATCACAAAGGTGATAAGGGCCAGTGTCATGGTCACCTCAATGCTTCCTGTCAGGTTTGCACCGAAGGGAGCAATCGGAATCAGACCCATGAGGTTATTGATCCATATAAAAAAGAAAACGGTGAGAAGGTAGGGCATGAATTTCTCATACTTTTTCTCACCGATGCTGGATTTCGCAATGTCGTCCCTCACAAAAATAATGATGGGCTCGATCAGCGACTGCAGGCCTTTGGGCGCAGCACCCTTTCGCTTTCGATAGGCACCCGCAATATTAAAGAAGATAACAAGCAGAAGGATAAGGCTTACAAACAGCGCTGCGGTATTCTTGGTGATGCTGAGATCCCACAAACCAGCGCTGGCTTCTTCATCTACGTTCCCCTCTGCATCCACGGCAACAATGGAGTTGCCTTCGAGTTTATAGCGGTCATCAACGATGCCATGGTGAAATTTACCTGACATAAAAACGGAAAGACCCTTGGCTTCGTCGTAAATTATAATGGGGAGAGGAATGGTGATGTGTTCTCCTTTCCAGGTCGCGATGTGCCAGTCATGTGCATCACCAACGTGACCCATGATCATTTCACCTGCATTGAATTTCCCCTCACCGTGCCCGCCTTCGGAGGCGAATGCAGAATTGCAGAGGGACACCATCCCGGCCACTAAAATGACCAGAATCCTGAAAGCGTTGCCAATCCTATTTTTATTCATCTAGCGCAATGCTTTTCACACCAAATATTACGAGGGGGTGCCGAAAAACGACCGCAAAGCTATTGATTTATGTTGATTAAAAAAATATTATTCCCAAGGAAAGTACGGATGTACACCGGGTTTTTTCGGCAGTTGGCAGTATAAGTTCCGCGAATGGAATTTTTCAGCCGACCTATGACTTTCTCATGGCGTTCATGAGGAAGGTTCTTTCAAGGGCTGCAAAGAGAATATAGCAGGCGGCGAACAGGATGATTACATCGGCAGTATACGCCTCCCATCGCCATAAACAAACGAAGAGCAATCCGAAATAGGCTCCCAGTTTCATAACGCTGGTGACCATGAATGCGCGGATGAAGCCGTTACCTTCCTGGTCGCGGGCCCTGATCATGCGGTATCCGGACCACAGACCGACAGCCATAAAATAAAAGATAATGGGTATGCCCCGGTGCCATTCCAGCCGGTCTCCTTTTAAAACGTTGCTTCTGATGAGCCATGCCACGCCGGTAAAGATCACGGTGGTCAGCACCACACGTGTTGCATACTTCATGAATCTTTCCTGCGCGGTCATCGGGTGAGTTGTTTGATCAGATAATATAAGGCCAGGGCTGTTGAAACGATGGCAGCCACCGCGGTGATCCAGTTAATCCGGTTTTCAAAATGCTTGTCCAATGCGTGCCCGCCGAATGTTCCGAGCAGGATCATGGCTACAGCCTGAAATGCGATTCCTGAATAACGGGCGTAAGCTTCGAACTTAGTGGCTTGCGAGGGCGGCTTGTTTTTCTTTCCTTCCGGCTTCTCCGTTTCCTTGGCCATTCATATGAATTTGGGGTTTTTCCTTACCCATATTGCATGTTCCGGTCACGGTAGCACCTGGCTCAATACCCAGTTTACCCGTGATAATATCTCCGTCCATTTTGGCGGTAGCCTTCAAAAGCAGCAATTCCACCACGGTGATCTTTCCTTTGATGGATCCGGTGATATCTGCATTCTGGCAAGTGATCTCACCTTGCACCATACCGGTCGGGCCTACCACAACTTTACCTTTGGAATGGATGGAACCGATCACCGTACCATCTACCCGAAGATTGCCATTGGATTTTACTTCACCTTCAATGGTGGTACCTTCTCCGATCTTATTGTGTAGGTTATCTACTTCGGTAATTTTTGCCATGGATATCTATTTATGAAACCCACACGGATTTCCATTAAAGACAAATATAGCGATTTTGACTGTTTTAAATGTGCGTTTCGGTATTCCTTACCCAGAAACAGTTTCCTGAAGGGACGGCCATGTTCACACCAGATGATAAAGGTCCTGAACAGGAACTTCAAGGTATGAAGATATTTCCCAGGCTTCTTCAAAGGTAGGCTGAGATCGGTTGCTCAGGATCTCATCCAGACGATCCGGTTGAATGCGCACATTCTCCTTGAGATTCTGCACGGCCAGCCGTGTTCCTTCACGACGCATACCCAGATAAAGTTTGACGTTATTGCGGATCTGGGTATAGGAGATGGTGTTCATGGTCTTATGGTGTTACGCTGGTTAAAAACACGCCTCAAATGTAAGCATGTGTTTCAAATCCAGCAACAGGTAGTTTCGAACAAACAGGTGTTCACTCATCTGTATTTCACCATATGAAAAACGCCTTATACGCCGGAGTAGTTACCATACCTGATCAAAGCCGATTACAAACGGCTACACAGAAATGTTCATTCCGGTATTGGAAAAAAATAATACTTTTGCACTCCTCATGGGGCATTAGCTCAGCTGGCTAGAGCGCTACAATGGCATTGTAGAGGTCATCGGTTCGACTCCGATATGCTCCACCAGAAAGGCAAAAAATAAGGGTTTGACAGGACTTAGACCACTTGCTTGAGGCAAGCAGTCAGAGTCCTATTTGGCTATATTTATATCCTAATGTCAAACCCTATGACCATCTCTC
>JAGQZQ010000037.1 GCA_020435415.1 Flavobacteriales bacterium | reverse complement strand
TACCATGGGGAAGTCGGAAAGCGTCAAGGCCATTGCATCAGAAATCTTCTGATCGGCCGTTCACTTATTCGCTGAAAAATTTCTGAGGTATTTACCGATCAGGTCAAATTCGATGTTGACCAGGCCTCCCTGCTTCACATGGGATAGGTTGGTATGATCAAATGTATACGGAATGATGGCTACACTGAATTGGCGATCATTCGTTTCAACCACCGTCAGACTGATACCATTCACGGTGATGGATCCCTTGGGAATGATCAGGCCTCCCGGATCATCATTGCATTCAAAACGGAATAACCAACTGCCGTCACGGTCCTCCACAGACAGGCAGGTTGCGGTGGTGTCCACATGGCCCTGAACAAAATGACCATCCAGCCGGTCGCCGATTGCCAGGCAACGTTCCAGGTTCACACGGTCTCCCGTCTTAGCCTGACCGAGATTGGTTCTTTTCAGCGTTTCTTCAATGGCCTGTACCCTATAAGTGTCATCGGTGATTTCCGTAACCGTTAGACAAATACCATTGTGCGCAATGCTCTGATCAACCTGAAGTTCTTTGGTGAAATCGCAACGAATGCATAGCTCCAGATTGCTGCCATGTGCTTTGGTGGAAACAATTTCTCCAAAGGATTCTATGATTCCGGTAAACATGGCACAAAGGTATTTGATTTGAGGAAATTCAGTCTTCCCTATTTGGAAGCGGGTTTGTATTGCCCGATCAACTGGATATACCCTTTGAGGGTGTCATGAAGCATCTCTCCTTCCAGAGAATGTCGGTAAACCTTGCAGATGTAGTAATAAACACCCTCGGTGCAGGGATTGCCGGATGACTGTATTTTGCCGTTCCATCGAATGTCCGGGTCTTCCGTTTCAAAGATCAGCTGTCCCCAACGGTTGTAGATCTTCATGTCCACCCTTTCCACAAATTTATAGGGGAATGGAATGTAGTAGTCGTTATAACTATCTCCATTGGGTGTGAAAACATTGGGAAGCACATACTCCGTGCAGGTCGAATCAATACATACCGGTGTTTTGATGCTTTCATTCTGGAATGAGTCCAGGGCTGTGACGGCATAGCAACCGGTGATGGCGGTAAGGCCACCATGAATGAAGGTGCTATCCACAGGCCCGTTAACCGGATAAGATCCAATGAGTGAATAAGGTTCGTCAGGAGAACTTGCAAAATAAATTCTGTATTCAAGTACTTCCTGCTCACATGTCGTCGGGTAAGTCCATGACAATGTATTGGAAGCGCCATCACAATCTCCGGTGATGGTTAGCAATGGTGAACATGGAGGCACCGTGTCAATGGGTGAGCCACATTCCTCTTCTGAGAAATTGATCAACGGACTGGTGATTCCTTGCGCATTATAGGTGCCAAGTGCCTCTATCTTGTAGCAGTAGGATGCTCCGTTTACCAGACCGTTATCCACGTATGTAGGTGTCGTGACCGTATCCAGAGGTACGAATACGGTTCCGTTCCATTTGTGAACAACATATAAGGGATTGCCCCATGGCACATGCTCTTCCCATGAAAGTTGCAATCGGTTATCTCCGGCGGCGATGGAAAGAAATACCGATGAGGCGATCTGGGTGCTACCGAGTAATGTCCGGTTTCCAGGTGCATCATAATAAAGGTCTACCCGGAAGGAGTATGGGAGTTGGTCTGTATTGAGAAACGACTGGATGTAGGAAGTATCGTTCAATGTTAGCGTTGAGTCCAGCAGCTGGAGATTTGCTCCGAAGAAGCCGTCGCTGCCATAGATCAGGTACTTGTAAGGACCGGGGAATGTGATGGTATCCAACTCGGAAGGCTTGGACCATTCCAGGTAGATATCGCCGGTGGAAACATCGGTGGATCTGACATCAACACGGGTGATGATGGGGATATCCTTTTTCAGTTTCTGGCATGCCTCTTCGGAAGCAATGCCGGGTGTGGTGCCATTGTCATAAAGTGCAACCACGACATAACTATAGTTGCTTCCGGGAACCAGTCCGGCTCCTCCGTTATTATCAACAAAGGTTGTATTCAGGAATCCGTTTGTCTCCCCCACGAGTACATATCCGGATGAAGCAGGTACGCCAGGCGTGCAAGGATCGGGCACGAAGGTGCCGCAACCGGTTTTCCTATAAATCCGGTATCCGGTGGCTTCACCACAAGAAGGTGGCGACCAGTTGAGCTCCATGGAACTTCCTATGGGAGCCGCGGTAAGATTGGTCGGAGGGGGACCCACAACGGTGATCAGTACCGTTTCCATATCCACCAGTTTTGGCCATGGTGGTTTGGAGCTGCCCTGATCTTCTGCTTTGAATACCATCTCATAGAATTGATTGCGTATGTGCGCGCATCCCGTCACCCACCTGAATGTGGATGAAACCGTATTAATGGCATTGATGGGTTGGGGGAAATCAGCCGGGAGTGTGTCAACCTGCATGGGTCCACCCGTTCCGGTAAGTGTGATGGAATGGCTGTCGGGGTCGGTAGCCGTTACATCAAACTCGATGGTATCGCCTGCCATCACACAAAAGTCCGGCAGTGGAGCGATGTCAGGTGCGATATTGCTGGAAGGGTAAACGTCAATCTGCATATCCCGGAGCACATAACCGATGCGTACTCCGTTCCGCCATTCCTCAATAAGGATGGCAATATTATACTCGCCGGTTTGCTTGGGACTATTCCATACAAAGTCTCCTGTGATGGCATCAAGGGAAACGAGGTTATTTACGGGATCATAGGGGAATTGACTGGGAAGTGCATAACCCGGAATGTCTACCCCACCATCCTGCTTGCAGTTTACAAGTCGGTACGAAAGGCTGTCACCATCAGGATCGTATGCATTGGGGTTATGGATGAAGATTTGATTGATATTGGCATTATCCACAGGTGGGTTAAGGAGAATCGGGGTATTGTTGAAACCAAGGAAAGGGCTGATGGTGAGCATGGTCTCTATGTAGAAAACCACATTCACGGAGTTGGTGATATTCACAATGCCCTGATTCCTGTTCGGATCCGTGACCGATATGGTATAAACGCCTGAACCGCCAAAGGTATGCACCGCTGTATATTCATTGCGTTGCATGTCATCAGGCAATTTGATGATGGTGTCGCGCTTTACGGAATCCAGGGTGCCGTCACCATAGTATAGCTCCAGTTCAGGTCGGTTGGCCTGGCTGGAGGACTTGGTATAAGTCACGATCGTGAATTCGTAGATCGGGGGTGATTTTGATATCTGACGGTATGTAATTTCCCCTGCCCGGTTATGGGTGGCCATGACTCCGGTGGAAGCCAGCAATAACAAAAAAAATACAGCCAATAGTCTCATAACTACCATTCAAGAAGCACCAGGGGGAAATGGTGGAAATTTAAAGGTATGAAAAAAAACCTTCTGCGTTGTTAACCCACAAAAAACCTGCCATGTGCGGCAATCAGACAAGTATTCAATGCACGACCGTATCATTGGTTTACGGAAAACTCAACAAGCAGTTCAAAATGTTAACTCTGCAAATGCAATGAAAATTGCATTGTGATCATCGGCATTAATAATTGATCACCTGTTCCTCCATGGTTTCCGGAAGCTCACGGAAATCATATTGCTGATTTCTTAGTTTAGGCTCGAACCCTGCCTCGCGTATGGCTTCCTGGATGCCATTGGCCGTGAAGCGATGGGGTGCTCCGGCGGCTGATACCACATTCTCCTCAATCATGATGGAGCCGAAGTCATTGGCGCCGGCATACAGGGCCAGTTGTGCCGTTTGCTTTCCTACGGTCAACCAGGAGGCCTGGATATTCTGAATATTTGGCAGCATGATCCGGCAGATGGCGATCATGCGGATATATTCTTCGGCTGTTGAGGAGTTGATTACCCCACGAACCTTCTTCAGGAGCGTACCGTCATCCTGAAAAGTCCAGGGAATAAAGGCCAGGAAACCTTTTGCTGTTTCAGGTTTCTCGGATTGCACTTGCCGGATAAGCACCAGGTGTTCAAACCTTTCTTCAATGGTCTCTTCATGTGCAAACATCATGGTGGCTGAAGTTGTGATGTGTTGCCTGTGTGCCTCCCTCATGATATCCAGCCACTCGGCGGCGCTGCACTTTCCTTTGGATACGAGCCTTCTGACCCTGTCTGTGAGAATTTCCGCACCGGCTCCCGGCAATGAATCCAGGCCGCTTTCATGGAGGGCAGCCAGTACTTCCTTATGCGATTTCCCTTCAATTTTACAGATATGTGCAACCTCGGGTGGCCCTAGCGCATGAAGCTTTAATTGTGGGAAACGGGATTTCAGTTCACGGAAAAGACCGGTATAGTAATCAAGTCCTAGGTCCGGGTGATGTCCCCCCTGAAGCAGCAGTTGTTCACCACCATACCGAAAGGTCTCCTCGATTTTTTTCTCATATTCCTCCATGGAGGTGATGTATGACTCAGGATGTCCCGGAATCCGGTAAAAATTGCAAAACTTACAATTGGCGATGCACACGTTGGTGGTGTTCACATTCCGGTCGATGATCCATGTGACATACGAACCCTTAACACGTTTTTTTCTGAGTTGATGCCCCACGTGCATCAGCTCCGTGGTTGATGCGTTTTCAAACAGGTATTGTCCTTCTTCTGCGGTCAGGAATTCGTCCTCAAGGGCTCTTTTAAATAATTCTGTCGTTCGGTTCATGGATTGCTCTGTTATGCCCGGAAGGTCTTACACGGCACAGTGAAGTTTTAGGAATTGCGCCGGCTGCCGGAAGACCAATTATTTCTAACTTAGACGCCAAAATTAACACAATCTGATGAGTGTGACAATCGGGCGGGCGGAAAGGATTCCGGCAGGTGAACATGTGATCGTATTATTGGGTGATAAATTCAACCCGGATGGGTGGGGGCTCTCCGGTGATGAAGAGAAGTATGTGCGGGATCAGTTAAAGAAGGAAAATGCCTCACAGTATCTCATCACCGTCAACCAATACAAAAGGTGGTTGTTCTTTCAGAAAGTAAATATTCATCCATCCACAGAGAACATTCCGGAAAACTTCAGAAGGGCAGGGAACCGGGCTCAAGCCTTATTGAATCGTAAAAAAATCGATTCGGTTGTTGTGCATAGCGACCTGAAAGACGCCGGTCATATCCTGGCGTATGTGGAAGGCATGGCTCTGGGAAATTACCAGTTCCTGAAATATTTTTCTGACGTAAAAAAGAAGAAGAACTCGCTTGCCAAAATCCAGCTGCACCAAAAGGGACTTGGGAAGGAAGTTGTGGAAGCCTTACAGATTGAAATGGAAGCGGTATTCCTGGCAAGGGATCTTGGGAACGAACCTCAGTCATACCTCAATGCAGTGCAGTTTGCGAAGGACATGGAACGACATGGTAAAAAAGCCGGTTTGACCGTAAGTGTTCTCAACAAGAAAAAGATCGAAGCCTTGAAGATGGGCGGTCTGTTGGCCGTGAATAAAGGAAGCATCGATGAGCCCACATTTACGGTGCTGACATGGAAGCCTGGTGCTTCGAAAAACAAAAAACCTGTTGTCCTGGTAGGTAAAGGCGTGGTATATGATACAGGTGGACTGAGCCTGAAACCCACGCCGGATTCCATGGACCAGATGAAGACCGACATGGCCGGTGCGGCAGCCGTATTTGCAGCAATGGTTGCCATAGCGCGACTTAAACTACCCTTTTATGTCATAGGGCTGATCCCGGCTTCCGACAACCGTCCCGGAATGAAGGCGTATGCCCCGGGAGATGTTGTGAAAATGTTTGATGGAAGTACAGTTGAAGTTTTGAACACCGATGCGGAAGGGCGTATGCTTCTGGCCGATGCGATGGCTTACGGAAATAAATACGATCCGATGCTCATGGTGGACATGGCCACGCTGACCGGCTCAGCATCCCGTGCTATCGGCATACATGGCATGGTGAATATGGGCACAGCGGAGGAAAAAACCATGGGCAGAATGAAAGAGGCCGGTGAGAAGACCTTTGAAAGGGTCGTTACTTTTCCGTTGTGGGAAGATTACGCAGAGGACCTCAGGTCAACCATCGCAGATGTGACAAACCTGGGTGGGCCATTGGCCGGTGCCATTACCGCGGGTAAATTTTTGCAGCGTTTCACCAAAGCACCCTGGATCCATCTGGATATTGCGGGGCCAACGTTTCTCAAGCTGCCCTTTCATTACAAACCTGCAGGTGCAACGGGTACGGGAACACGTCTGCTGATTGAATTTCTTAGAACCTTATCCAGGAAGTAACAAAGAGTAACCACACCAAACAAAACCAGTGGGAAACATGCCAGAAGGACCAAACATACCGCGGATAGGGATAACGATCGGGGATTGCAACGGAATCGGTGTGGAAGTGATCATCAGGTGCCTGATGGATCAGAGGATACTGGCTACCTGCATTCCTGTTGTTTACGGTTCAACAAAAGTGGCCAATGCCTACCGCAAGATCATGGACGTTCAGGATTTTACGTTTCATGTCATCGATAAGCCGGGTGATGCGTCACCCAAAAAGGTGAACCTGATCAACGTGTCCAATAAAGATGTTCAGATACAGCCGGGTCAGGCAACCGAAGATGCGGCGGAACTGGCGATCACCGCTATAGATCGGGCTATGGACGATGCCCTCCGCGGACATATCGATGGTATCGTTACCGCACCCATTAACAAAAGCACCATTGCCCGCATAAGACCAGATTTCAAGGGCCATACAGGTTATCTTGCCGAACATTCCGGAAACAGTCCGTATCTGATGCTGATGGCTTGCGACCGACTGAAAGTGGGTCTGGTAACAGAGCACCTCGCTTTGAAAGAGGTATCTGCGGCCGTGACCCCGGAAAGACTGATGGAGCGCCTCACGCTTTTGGACAGATGCATGGTGGAAGATATGGGCATCCGTAAACCCAAGCTTGCTGTTTTGGCGTTGAACCCCCATGCAGGTGAGGACGGAACACTGGGCAAAGAAGAGCAGGAGGTGATGATCCCAACGATCAACAAGGCATGCGAAAAAGGCATGTTGGTATTCGGGCCTTATGCGGCGGATGGTTTCTTCGGAGCCGGTCAATCGAAGCAGTTTGATGCGATCCTGGCCATGTACCACGATCAGGGCCTGATTCCGTTTAAGTCCATGAATTTTGAAGATGGTGTGAACTTTACCGCCGGATTACCTTATGTGCGCACATCCCCTGATCACGGCACCGCCTATGATATTGCGGGTAAAAATGTCGCACATGAACAATCCTTTCGCGAAGCATTGTATATGGCCTGTGATGTAGTTAAGCGGAGACGTCAATATCAACAACTTACCTCCAATACCCTGGGAATAACCCGGCGGTCCAGCAGAAGGCAGGAACAGGACTGATTCCGCCTTTATTTTCATATTCCCGGGGATTGTTTAACTTTGCCAGCTTTTACTTGACAGCCTTGAAGAAGAATAAGGAATATATTATTCCCTTCGTCGGACTAAAACCCGGCACGCACAGGTATGAGTTCAATTTGGACACAGCGTTCTTTGCAGTACAAGGTATAGAGGAAGTCTCCGGGGCAGAAGTAGCCGCGGTATTGGACTTTGATAAGCAGGATCATCTCATGACCTTGCACTTCGATTTTGAAGGTTGGGTGTTATTGACATGTGACCGATGTGCCGGTGAGTACAAACAGCCGTTGAGTGGAAAGTACCGTCTCATTGTGAAGTTTGGTGACCAGGCGGAAGAATTGAGTGAAGAATTGGTCGTCATCGGACGGGATGAATATGAGTTGGACGTTTCTCCTTACCTGTATGAATTTGTGCGATTGCTGTTGCCAATAAAAAGGGAACATCCGGTGAATGAATCCGGTCAAAGTGAATGTGATCAGGAAGTGATCGGTGCGCTGGACAATTTATTGGTGAACACACCTGAAAAAGAAGAAGAGACGGATCCCCGATGGGACGCTCTGAAAAATTTAAAGTGGAGTTAGTGAATTTTAATAGATATAGTACAAGATAAATCAGGAAATCATGCCACATCCTAAACGAAAAGTATCCAAGACGAGGAGAGATAAGAGGAGAACGCATCACAAGGCAGCTGTTCCAACCCTGGCCACCTGTTCCAATTGTGGAGCAGCGATTCAGAGGCACACGGTTTGCGGTGAGTGCGGACATTATAGGGGTAAGCCCGCTGTTGAAAAGGAAGCACAGGTGTAGTTGAATCACCCCTGGATTATTTCTTTCCTTTTCTCATCTCAATTTACGCTGAATGAAGCTTGGCATTGACATGATGGGTGGCGATTATGCCCCCGGTAACACCGTTGCCGGAGCACTACTTGCCCTCCCTCACCTTTCCACGGATACCATTCTCGTCCTGATCGGCGATCAAGGCAAGTTGGAAGCAGAACTTGCCAAAAGCGATACCCCTTACGACAAACAGCGGATCGAAATTGTGCATGCCCCTGAAGTGATCAGCATGCATGACCACCCTACCAAAGCATTCCGGAGCAAACCTCAATCAAGTATTTCCATTGGTTTTCACCTCTTGAAGGAAGGCATGATCAACGGTTTTGCCGGTGCCGGCAATACAGGAGCCATGTTGGTTGGAGCCATGCATTCCGTGAAGGCGGTACCCGGTGTGATCCGTCCGTGTATTACATCGGTACTGCCCAGAGAGAACGGTACCGTAGGTATCATCCTGGATGTTGGCACGAATGCAGATTGCAAACCGGATGTACTGTACCAATTCGGAATACTAGGATCGCTCTATGCCAAACACGTATTGAATATTGATAACCCAAAGGTCGGGCTTCTGAACATCGGCGAAGAAGAGGAGAAAGGCAACCTGCTTAGCCAGTCCACCCACATGTTGATGAAGGATACCCAGGATTTTAATTTCATAGGTAATGTGGAAGGAAGGGATATCTTTGATGA
The DNA here is from genome assembly GCA_020435415.1 of Flavobacteriales bacterium. Lineage (NCBI taxonomy): Bacteria > Pseudomonadati > Bacteroidota > Flavobacteriia > Flavobacteriales > Flavobacteriales bacterium. Next base: position 20,340 of record JAGQZQ010000037.1, on the reverse strand, counting down.
TAAAGCAGATGTGGTCGTATGCGACGGATTTACCGGAAACGTCGTGCTGAAACAGGCCGAAGCCATCTACACCATCATGCGCAGAAGAAAATTGAATGACGAATATTTCGATAGGTTCAATTATGAGATATACGGCGGTACGCCTATTCTCGGAATCAACGGTACGGTCATGATCGGCCACGGGATATCAACACCTGAGGCCATTAAGAACATGATCCTGCTAACCGGCGAAATTGCCGAGGCCCGACTGCCGGAGAAAATCACACAAGCATTCCAATAACTGCTATGAGTAAGATCACCGCCGCCATTACCGGTATTCACGGATGGGTTCCCGACTACGTTCTCACGAATGCGGAACTTGAAAAGATGGTGGAAACATCGGATGAATGGATCACCACACGTACCGGTGTAAAAGAACGACGAATTCTTAAGGAGCCGGGTAAAGGAACCTCGGATCTGGGTGCTGCAGCGGTAAAGGGCTTGCTTGAAAAGACGGGCACACGCCCCGAAGAAGTGGATCTGCTGATTTGTTGCACGGCCACACCGGATATGGTCTTCCCGGCCACGGCCAATATCATTGCGGATAAGACCGGCATTAAGAAGGCATTCAATTTCGACCTCATGGCTGCATGTTCCGGTTTTCTTTATGGGTTGAACACCGGAGCGATGTACATCCAGAGCGGCATGTATAAAAAGGTGGTGGTCGTTGGGGCGGATAAAATGTCTTCCATCATCGATTATCAGGACAGAACCACCTGCGTTCTTTTCGGAGATGGTGCAGGTGCGGTGTTACTGGAACCCAATACCGAGGGCTTTGGAATCCTGGATGCGGTCCTTCAGTCAGACGGAGCAGGCAGACATCATCTGCATATGAAAGCAGGCGGCTCAGTGAAGCCAGCCAGTCATGAAACGGTAGATGCACGGGAACATTTTGTATATCAGGAAGGACAGCCGGTGTTTAAGTCCGCCGTGATCCAGATGGCGGAGGCGGCAGCTTCCATTATGGAACGCAACCATCTGACCTCCGATGATGTGGCCTGGCTTGTTCCGCATCAGGCCAACCTTAGGATCATCAAAGCCACATCCGACCGCATGGGTCTGACTGATGAAAAAGTGATGATCAATATACAGCGGTACGGTAACACGACCAACGGTACAATTCCATTGTGTCTGTGGGAGTGGGAAGATAAATTGAACAAAGGAGATAATATTGTACTGGCAGCTTTTGGAGGCGGCTTCACATGGGGGGCGGTACTGGTTAAATGGGCACTTGATTCCTCGACCAAATGAAGTTGTTGAATTCAAAAAAATATATACCTTTATCGTTGAACAGAGCGCTTGGAGACCTCTGATTTCAGATCAAAGCAATACAACATGTAGCCGGAAATATCCCGGTAAATCAATCCAATACAAATGATGAAATTGACCGAAATCCAGGAGCTGATCAAATTTGTGGCCAAATCCGGGGTGAGTGAGGTAGATATTGAGACCAAGGATCTCAAGATTAACATCAAGACGATGCCCAAAGGACGCAAAGGTGCCGAAGAGCAAACCTTGGTGCAAACAACCGTTCCTGTAGCCGCCATTCCACAAACAATGGTGGCACAACCGCAGTCCGTGGCGGTTGCCGAAGCACCAGCTCCGGCTAAAGAAAGCAAAGAGGAAAAACCTGCCAGTGCCGAAAAAACCAGCGGTACAGAGATCAAATCTCCCATGATAGGAACCTTTTATCGTTCTCCCTCCCCGGACAAGCCTGCTTTTGTGAATGTGGGCGATGAAATTAAACAGGGCGATGTCATCTGTATCATCGAAGCGATGAAACTATTTAACGAAATCGAAGCCGAAGTTTCCGGTAAGGTCGTTAAAGTACTGGTGGATGACGCCTCGCCCGTGGAGTACGAGCAACCGCTCTTCATTGTAGAGCCGCTCTAAGCCGAAGGTTTAACAAAATATCATTACGTGTTTAAGAAAATTCTGATCGCCAACAGAGGTGAGATTGCATTGCGCGTGATACGCACCTGCCGCGAAATGGGCATACAGACCGTAGCCGTTTATTCCAAAGTAGACAGCGATAGTCTTCATGTTCGCTTTGCAGATGAAGCCGTTTGTATCGGCCCTGCAGCAAGCAACCAATCTTATCTGGACATACCACGCATCATTGCCGCCGCGGAAATTACCAATTCCGATGCGATACATCCCGGCTATGGGTTCCTGTCCGAAAATTCAAAATTCGCCCGCATTTGCGGGGAACACAACATCAAGTTTCTGGGACCTACCCCCGAGATGATCGATAAAATGGGGGACAAGGCCACGGCCAAAGCCACCATGAAAAAAGCCGGGGTGCCAACCATACCCGGGTCGGAAGGTCTGGTGGATACCCTGGAAGATGCCAAAAAGATTTGCAAGGGTATCGGCTATCCTGTGATTATCAAGGCCACAGCAGGTGGTGGAGGTAAAGGGATGCGTGTCATTAAGAAAGCCGAAGAACTGGATAACCTCTGGGACCAGGCCAAGAAAGAAGCTGCTGCTGCATTCGGGAACGATGGGATGTACATCGAGAAATTCATCGAAGAGCCCCATCATATCGAAATACAGATTATTGGTGACCAGCACGGTAAAGCAAGTCACCTCAGCGAACGTGATTGCTCCATTCAACGGCGCCATCAAAAACTGGTGGAAGAAACACCAAGTCCGTTCATGACCAAGCGGCTGCGTGAAAAAATGGGACTGGCAGCGGTGAAAGCTGCAAAGGCCATCAAGTACGAAGGGGTGGGCACCATTGAGTTCCTGGTGGATAAGAACCGGAACTTTTATTTTATGGAGATGAACACCCGTATCCAGGTTGAACATCCCATCACAGAGGAAGTCATTAACTATGACCTCATCAAGGAACAGATCAAAGTACACGCCGGCATCCGTATCACTGGCAAGAACTATTATCCGGAAATGCATGCGATCGAATGCCGGATCAATGCAGAAGATCCTTACAATAATTTCCGTCCGTCCCCGGGGACCATTACCACTTATCATGCACCCGGAGGACACGGAGTTCGCATAGACACCCACGTTTATGCAGGTTACACCATTCCGTCTAACTACGATTCCATGATCGCCAAGCTGATTACTGTGGCGCAGACCCGTGAGGAAGCCATTCAAAAGATGTCACGGGCACTCGAGGAGTTTGTGATCGAAGGGGTGAAGACCACCATTCCTTTCCACCGAAAACTTATGAAGCACAAAAAGTGGCTGGAAGGAAATTATACCACACACTTCCTGGAGACTTTCCCCATGACCGATGAAGAAGAGGGAAAGGAAAAGGCTCCAGTCGCTGATAAAAAGAAGAAGAAGGTTCAGGCATAGAAAGAGTCTGCAGCTACCTGCAGTGAAGTGAGTTCTACGGTATGACCATCCGGGTCCAGGGTGTAAATGGATCGGAAGTAGGTATGGTTCTTCACCTCGAAGTCCAATCCGAGTTTTTCGTAATGAGCCCTCGCCTTGTCAAAATCCTCCGGACTTACATGAAAGGCGAAGTGGTCTATTCTCACATTTCTGGAAGAGGGATCCAGCACCGGATCATTTTCGTTTGCAGGAAATAAAGCGATACCGCTTTTGTTTGCAAGAAGAAAAATGGGAAATGGTCCCCATTCCGGTGTCTCGTAACGTTTAAGCCCAAGAACTTTCTGATACCATGCCGCTGAAGCTTTCATGTCCTTTACCCTTATGGCAACGTGATCCAGAAATGCGATATCAAATTCAGGCATTGTTCTTTGTATTCTGTTCTGTCAGGATATATCACCTAGGTCTCGACGCTTATTGTAACAAGTAGATCCACGCTTTGGGATAGCCGTTGGCCCTCACTTTCCGTAGTTCTTTCAATGCAGTATCAATGTCAGGATACCAGGCTACATACACATAGTTAAACTGCGTTTGTTTGTTCAGCAGCATTCTTGTCGCCTGATATTTTTTCTGCACATCTTCTTTTTGTTTGACGGCGTATTCCTTATTCAGGAATGCACCAACCACGATGTAGTAGCCTTGTTTTGCAAAATCTTCTTCATCGGAGAAGGTTTCCGTTTTGTCAGACCGGAAGAGTTGCTTGGTATAGCCTTTTCGGTTCTCTTCAGCGATCGTAAGCCTGTCACTGAGGTCTCTCAAGGAATCCTGCAATGCCTTCCGCTCTTTATCAAAAATACCCGTCTGGTGTTCCTGCATGTCAAAGGCGTCGTTGATGATCTGGGCGATTTTATCTTTCAACTCCTGGATGGTTCGCTCATTCTCCTGTATGACTTTGATTAATGAGTCGTTCTCGCTTCTAAGGTCGGCGATGACCTTTTCCTTCGCTTCGGCCTCCTCCTTTTCCGCCTGTTCTTCCCGGGCGGATTTTCCGAACTGATAGCCGATCAGGATTTCATGGCTTAGTCCGCTATACGTTCCAACTGCACCTGTGACAACATCATAAGCATAACCCACCGTGAGCGCCTTGCCAATATGTAAGCCTGCCTGTATGCCCAATGCGTAATCGCTTTTGTAGAGGCCACCCAGCCATGCCTTGTCCGCAATGCTGACAATTAAGCCGGCATCGTATTGTACCGGAGTTCCCGGTGCATAGCGGGTGAGAACAACAGGAGAAACCGCATGGGCCTTTTCTTTTCCGAACCTGAAATCATACGACAGGCTGCCTATCCACTGGCGTTGTAGCAGGAAGGATGTTGCGGTATCTGTTTCTGAATAGGTCAGATTGTTTTCGAGTAGATGTGGAAGGGCAACCTGAACTTTCCATTTTTTTCGGATGTCCCACAACATACCAGCCTGAATATCCCATGTGGTCACTTTTTGCTGGCTACTCACCAGGGAAGGGTCATTGGTGTTCAGAACAACTACCTTGGAGAAGTCAATGCTTTGGTCTATCACTCCTGCACGGATTCCGAATGACAATTTGCTGTCATCTCCCACGGGCACGGAGTACGAATAGGATACATGTGCGGTCATACGTTGGATAATTCCTGCGCTTTCCGATTTAAGATCCAATCCCAAACCCATCTTCTTATTGCGAAGCGCACCGTCCATGGTCATCAGATTGCTCGAACCAGCGCCATCAAAATCTGTCCATCTGTCCCTTCGGATGAGAAACGCCCGGCTCTGGCCGTGCATCCCCGCAGCAGCCGGGTTATAGATGAACGGGTTGATGGGATGATAACCGAATGTACCTTCTTGTTGCGAAAGGACAGAACCTGCAGACATCAGCACCAGCACAGCGATATGTATCATCCTTCTCATCTCAGTGCCCAAGTATCGTCAGTGTGCCTTTTTGTATGGTCGCAGTTTTACTCAGCCGGACCACGTAGTAATAAGTTCCATCCGGAAGCGTGCTTCCCTGGTAGCTGCCATCCCAGGTATTATCATAGGCGGTGGACTGGAACACAGGTTGTCCGTGGGTATTATAAACAAACACCTCCGCTTCAGGGAAAAGTTCAATATTCTGAATGACCCAGGTATCATTGATCCCGTCGTGGTTAGCGGTTATGGTATTGGTGATGATCACTTCCTTTTGTGTGGTATCGGGAGGAAGGGTCACGAGTATGTTCACTGAGTCAATAGCCGAACATCCCAGGCTATCCACCGCGACCAGATAGTACCTTGTACTGCTGCCGGGGTAGCACAACGGATCCAGGATACTGGTGTCACTTAATCCACCGGGTGGGGTCCAGTGAAAAACTGAATTACATGTACCTGAAAGCATGATCGTATCCCCTTGTATGATGGTGGTATCCGAACCGGCATCCACCGCCGGGGGAAGGGTGCTGGCGTTGATAAGAACGGCGTTGGATGTATCATCGGGGCAAAGGCCATTGCCAACGATGACGCGGTACCATGAAGATGCTGTGAGATCGGTATACTCCAGCAGGCTATCGGTATGATTCAGGGATAGCCAGGTGTTGCCGGAATCCGTGGACCACTCCCAGTCAGTAATCGTGCCGGAGTATCCGGTCAGTGCCAGGGTATCGCTATTGTTCCCGTTGCAAACCATGGCGCTGTCGCCCAGTGTACCTGCAACGGCTGGTTGACTTACCGTTATGGTCACCGTATCCGAAGTGATAATGGCACAGCTGCCGTTACGAATAACCGCCCGAAACAAGGTAGTGGATGTGAGATTTGTGAAGACCAGACTGGTTGTGGTATCCGGAATGAGGTTCCATGTGTTTCCTCCGTTCACCGACGATTCCCAATAGAGTACATCTCCACGATGTCCGTTGAGGAGAATGGTGTCGCTGTTTGAAAGAGCGCAAACTGTTCTTTGACCGGTAAGATTACCACCCACCGAGGGACTGTCGATCTGAAGGTATGTGGGAGCGGATGTATCGGCCTGGCAATATCCGTTTTTAACGATTACCCTGTACCAGGCAGGATTCTGGATGTTGGTCACATGATTGCTGTCAGTGGTATTGTTGATGGTTGTCCAGTTGATATTATCGGCCGAAGTCTCCCATGACAGCACATCGCCGATGTAGTTATTGAGGTGAAGCCAAAGGTTGTTGGATGACACGCATACAAACCTTCCGCTATCCGAGACCACCCCACCAACGGTGAATGTATCTGAAGCCACCACATAATTATTAAGGGTATCGTTGCTTCGGTCGTTATCTCCGGTAAGGTTGGTGTACGCCCTGAAGGTGTATGTGCCGGGAACGGATAAGTCGGCCTTCTTTACAAACGTGTATGTGTAAATGGACTTGGCCAGGATAAGGGTGGAAATGGTTTCCGTGATTGAGTCGGAGATGGGGCCATTGATGATATAGGTCACATCAAAGGGTGTATTCAACATGGTGGTCTCATCGTTGAATATCTGAACCGTAACATTGCGGTTGTTGGTGAGCATGCATCCGCCAACGGGAGATGTGATGTCATTGAGCGCTACATCCTGGGCAGGAAGAGAAGCAGCGCAAAGCCACCAACCGAAAACCAACGCCCACCTGCGCATCATCTTGATTCTTTCTCGTATCACTCCCGGGGATCTGACTACTTGATCAGCGTGACATGCCCCATCAGACGGATGGGTCGTCCTTCTGCGTCCGAGCTCAAGATCAGCCATACGTATACATCTTCCTGTTGTATTTCACTTCCTTCATTGGCGGTTCCATCCCAACCTTGAATGGACGTTGTCTGAAAAATCTCATTACCCCAACGATCAAAGATATACATTACGAAATTTTGAGGGTCAATGTTCTCACCGACCGGAAAGAAGTATTCATTCTTGTGGTCGCCATTCGGCGAGAATACGTTCGGTACGTAAAGGTAGTAGCGGGGTTTAACTTCCAGCCACCTGGTAATGGTGTCTGTACATCCATACATATTTTCCACCAGAAGGGTGATCTCGTAATTTCCGGAATCCAGGTATACAAACGTGGGGTTCTGAAGATTTGAATAGCTGTAGTTCGGATCTCCGAACGTCCACAGCCAGTAGGTTGCATCCGTTGACAGATCGATGAACTGAATGGGGTCAAAGATGACACCTGGGTCAGGGTTTGTCGTAAAGTCTGCCTGTGGCAGATCATATACCAGGATACCGTTCGTATCATCAAAGGTGAATGTACAACCTGAACTCAGACTCAGCGTAAGCGATGGATAGAATGTTCCCGGCAGATCATAGGTATGCACCGGTACCGCTGTTGTATCAATAGAACCATCTCCGAAATCCCACAGCCAGCTGACCACCGTATCACCCGGCGATGAAATCTGTGTATTGAAGGTGACATCAAGCGGTACACAGCCCGTATCAGGATCCAGGAAGAAGACCAGAGGCAGTTGTTTCACCTCAATGGTCACCGAATCCTCAATGGTGGCCCCGCATTGATTGGCCACGGTAACCACGTAAGTAGTAGTGGTATCAGGAATTACAGTAAATGGTCCCGGTCCTGTTCCGACATTGGGACTCCAGGAATAGGTGATGGAATCTGCTATCCCCGTTACATTGGCGAGGACCGTGGTGGAATCGCCATCACATATGGTCATGCCGGAATTAAGGGTCAGGAGCGCTGAATCCAGTGTGAGCATGTTCACCGTGATTGAGTCTGGAGTACCTGTGCAGCCGAATTCATCTTCGGCGCGCACAATATAGGTTGTAGTGACCGTAGGTGTTACATATTGAACACTATCGGAGTCCAGGCCATGAGACCAGATAAAATAATAAAGATCGCTTCCTCCACCTGTGGCGACAGCAGAAATCTTCACGGTATCACCCGGACAAACCGCACCGGGATCCGTGGCTAGTGTGATCACCGGATCATTTTCATTCACAATAACAGAAGTGGTATCGGTGCAACCATTCACGTCGGTAATGGTCACATGATATGTCCCGGCAGACAAGTTACCAACGGTATCCGTTACCTGTCCGTTCACATCCCAAAGGTAGGTATACGGCGAAGTTCCGCCTGTTGCGGTAACGGATGCGATGCCGTTATTTCCACCATCGCAGGTCACGTGGGATACTACCCCGGTTACGCCCACGATGTTTCCAGGGTCGATGACCGTGGTGTCCATCACAACCTTGCAGCCGTTTGCATCCGTTACGGTTACCTGGTAGTAATTGGCCGGAAGATTATTGAGGGATGGATTGTATTGCACGGGCGTTGTATTCCAGACATAGCCATAGGGTGTTGTACCACCACTGGCTGAGACGGAAATGGATCCATCACTTGCTTCGTGACAACTGGGTGGTGTAATGGCATCGATACTTCCTGAAAGAACGGGTGGTTCAGTAACCATCCCACTGTCAGATACGCTGCAACCGTTTGCGTCGGTCACAGTAAAGTAAAACTGCCCGGCCGTCATGCCCGTCATGGTGGGATAACTGGGTCCGGCAGGGGACCAGGTATAAGTGTATGGTGCCGTACCTCCCGAGGCAACGATGGTTGCAGAGCCATTGCTTCCACCAAAACATGACACGTTGGTCACGGTATCTATAACCACAGTGGGGCCAGGCATATCCTGAATGGTCACCGAATCAACCGAGGTACAGCCGTTGTTGTCCGTCACAGTTAAATAGTGAACACCTGAAGGTAGTCCGGTAGCCTTCAGTGTGGTTGCTCCGCTGGGAGCCCAGAGGTAGGTATATGGTCCTGTGCCACCTGTTACTTCAGCTCTTGCGGACCCTAAAGACTGGCCGCAATAAGTAGGTCCTGCTTCAATAGCCGTACCCTGCAGTTGGTCAGGTTCCTGAATGATGTCGTTGAGATATAGTGGACACATGTATGTGTCGGTCACCGTTACAAAGTGTATGCCTACGGATAACCCAGTTGCGGTTGCGGTTGTAGCACCGGAAGGAGACCATAGGTACTGGTATCCGGGTGATCCTCCGCCCGGAGTGATGGTCAGGGTTCCGTCATTTCCTCCTGTACAACTGACCCCGATGTTAGATGTGATTGTACCGGTCATGGCCGGTGCTTCGGAAACATCTCCGGTCAACTGAATACTACAACCGTTGGAGTCCCGTACGGTCACAGTATATGTTCCTGCCGGTAAACCGATGGCCAGCGAATCCGATCCGCCAAGAGGAGACCAGTTAAAGCTGTATGGTGAGATTCCTCCGGAGGCATTTACCAAAGCGGTTCCATCACTTCCGCCGTTGCACGTTGCATCTGTTACGGAGACGGTACCCGTGATTGTATCAGGTTCTGTAACGGTAACGGAAAATGGCATTGGACAACCATTGTTGTCAGTCACCGTCACGGAGTGAGAGCCAGCAGATAAGCCGGTTGCCGTCGCATTGGTGGTGCCATCAAACCAGAGATAATTGTATCCGGGCGTACCCCCATAGGCGGTAACGGTTGCTGTTCCGTCACCGGAACTCTTGCAAGACAAAGGTGTCATGCTAAGGGTGGCATCCAGGGCCGTTGGTTCCATGATTTCCACCACCTGGGATGCGAGACATGTATTGTTGTCGGTCACCGTAACCGCATAAGTTCCTGCGGAAAGGCCACTGATAGAAGCGGATGTATAACCACCGGGAGCCCATAAATAGGTAAATGGTGGGGTTCCTCCAGAGGGCGTCACCGTAATGCTGCCGGTATTGCTTCCGTTACAGTAAACATCCGTGGATGACAAACCCAGGGTAGGACCGGTGATGTTATTTACAACCACCGAAGAGGTGATGTCACAACCGGTATTATCGGTTACGGTAACCATATAAGCACCTGCCGATAATCCTGTTACCGTAGCCGTAGTGTAGTTTCCTGGTGACCAGAGATAGGTATAGCCGGGATTACCACCACTGGCGGAGATGGAGACCTGCCCGTTGCTGCTTCCGCATGTGGCATCATTCTTCGACCCGGTGAGGATCATGGCCGATGGTTCGGAAATGGTGGTGCTGTCTACCACACTGCAACCCCAGGCATCTGTGGCGGTGACATAGTAAGTTCCTGCAGAAAGACCGGTCACGTTCGCGGTAGTATATCCACCGGGCACCCAACTGTACGTGTATGGGGTTTGTCCACCGCTTACGGTCAGTGAGATGGTGCCATCGCTTCCCAGGTTACAGTTGGCATCTGTGCTTGTATGACTTGCCGTTACCATAGGCGTTAGCACGATTCCGACACTGCGGCTGGCTGTACATCCGTTGTTATCCGTTACAGTGAAAGAGTATGTTCCGGGCCCCAGTCCTGTAATAGAGATGGTTGTTTCCCCACCGGGCGTCCATAGGTATGTGTATGGTCCTGCACCTCCGCTGGCCACCATGGTAATATTTCCGTTGGCGCCTCCGCAATACGCATTTTGTTTGGACTGCACACCCACATTTAAAGTTGGGGGTTGTGTAATGGAAACGGTACGGGTGAGTGTACAGCCGGCGGAATCGGTAACTGTAACGTTGAATGTTCCCGGGGCCAGTCCGCCTACATTTGATTGTGTAGCTCCGTTTGACCACAGGTATTGGTAAGGAAGGATGCCACCTGAAGGTGTGATAACAGCCGTTCCATTATTGCTCCCGTTGCAGGTTACATTGGTTCCGGAAATGGTGCCTGTAAGCGCTGATACCTGGCCGATGGTGACATTGGCTAATGCCTGACAACCGTTTGAATCTGTTACAATGACCAGATAATTTCCGGGTGGCAGATTGGAAGCCGTTGGTTGGGTACCTCCCGTTGGTGACCAGTCATAGGTATAGGGTGGGGTTCCTCCGGTAACGGAAACCGTGGCAGATCCGCCGGTGCATGTCGCATCCGTGCTGGAAACGATCGTTGCGATAAGAAAGGTAGGTTCTGAAATGGTGGTGCTGTTGGTGCCTGTACATCCTTCGGAGTCTGTCACGGTAACCGAGTAGGTGCCTGGCGAGAGTCCGGTAATGTTTGCCTGGGTATGCCCGCTGCTCCAGGTATAAGTGAAAGGTGCCGTTCCACCCAGCGTGACACTGGTAATCGACCCATCATTAACATTTTTACAATCGGAGTTATCATTGGTAAGGTTGATCTGAGGTTCCGGGTTAACCGTCACATAAACCGGTATGCGATAAGTCTCAGGACATGTACCCACATAGAACACGGTATCATTAAATAAAGGTCCTACTGAAAAGTTCGGCCCGGTTTGCAAAACGTTTCCACCAGCGATCAGGTCATACCAAACCAGGATCATCTGGGGGTCCGGGTTGCCTGTGAGCATGGCAACCAGGTCTGCCGTGGAGCCGATGCAGATGGTATCATTGATGGCTTCTATGTTCACATCGTAAGGATAGATGGTATCCAGAATTCCGGGGCCACCGGCGGTTGCGCCGTTAGGAAGGAATTCAGTCACTCCGCGTGAATCACTGACGCCATTGGCACCTCCGGTAACTTGCATCACGGTGCTACCATCGGTCGTGGTCAAACCAATGTACCCGCCGCCACCGCCACCGCCCGGACCTTCGCCTTCATTGCCGCAGCAGGTAATGATCTGATTGCCTCCGGCGCCACCATTCACCGTAACAACGCCACCTGAGATAAGTTGGGTGGTATTCAGGATGATCGTTCCACCACCACCACCACCACCCGGTGCGTCATTTCCTCCGGATATCGTATTCAATGCGGTTTGGCCATCTGATCTGATCTGACCTGTGCTATTGCCGTTGAGAGTACTGTAGCCAAGGAAGTATATGATACCGCCGCCATTAGCACCTGCATTACTTGCGTTGTTATTACCATCACCGGCGCCACCGCCTCCTCCCATGAACAACCGGCCCAGCGTATAATCCAAAGGTCTTCCACCTTTTCCACCTACATTATGTCTGTTGTCTCCACCCCATGCAGTATTACCCGGAGGAACACTGGTAGCATTCCGATCCTGGCTGGAGTAAGTGTATCCTCCACGTCCGCCCCCGGAAGAGGTACTTGCTGAGAATCCCGGGTATTCCAGGTCCCATGCAGCTGTCCATGGTGAAGCACCACTTCCCGGATCCGGATTTCCGTTGCCGGTATATGCCATTAGGATATTTGCATTTGCGCCACCACCGCCACCGGCGTTGTGCGCATTTCCGCCACCGCCACCGTTGGCCGGGGCACCACGTCCGTACCTTCCACCGTATGCATTATAATCGGCCTGAAAACCGGCAATACCTTCTCCTTTTTCTCCACCATACTGATTATTGGTAGAAGCAAAATCAGTAATGTTATAGTTGGTCTGGTTATCCAACTGGCCACCCCGGAATCCTCGTCCGGATGCATCAACCAATCCACCATTGTTGATGACGATGTTGTTCAGTGCTTCCACGACCAGAACACCTCCGGTAGTTCCGTTCCAGTTTTGCGTGGTAAGTACGGAATTGTTGGTTACCGTAAGGTTATTAAACCTGGGAACCCTGATAACCTGCACCCTGCCGCTGGCGGTATAGTCATGGGCGAGGGGGCATGAAAATTCGATGGTGGTGCTGCTGGGTACATCAAGTACTTCCTTGAATTCATAGTTACCACAATTGTTGTAAGAGAGTATGCGGCCCCATGTGCTGTCGTTGGGACTACCATCGATGGTTGCTCCTTGCATCTGGATGATCATCACAAGATCTCCGGCAGCGAGTGGGGCGTTAAACCGGCCATTCGCATTTAGCCCCGAGTTGAGTACGTTGATGATAAGGTCTCCGGTGGAGGCATCCGCGGTAAGGGCGGTAAATTCGTTGACAATGGTATTGGGTGTGGTTACAGACCTGGTTCCGTCCTTTCCCCTCTGACCGAAGACAGAGAAGCTTAAGAGGCACCAACAAACAAAAAATGCAAAAGATTTCCGGTGATGAAGTGCCCTCCATATGAATGCACGAGTTCCCATAACAAGCCCAAGAAAATTTGAAAACCACATATCAGTCTGAGACAGACCGAAGATTTAATCCCGGATAAATGTACGCATTGCAGATCAAAGGGTTTCATACGATGGGAAAGCTCCCGGGTGCCGGAAACAAGGATAACACAACCGTTAGCATGGTGTTATGACTTAGAAAACAGGTGAATAACAAATGGTGAATAACGGAAAGACATCACCTTAAGAAAAGAAAAATCACGGAAGGTAAAATCAAACGACTAGCTTACAGCCATCACGCCTTTCTTCTGCCATACCATATCTTCTGCGGTGGTGATGATATCCTGTGTATGGAAGCCACATTCTTTGTGTAACTGGGTTTGTTCACCATGCTCGATAACGGCATCGGGAATTCCCAGTCTTTTTACCTGAGCGGCGTAACCTTTATCTGCCATCCATTCGAGAACTGCGCTGCCCATCCCACCCATGATGCATCCGTCTTCCACGGTGATGACCTTATCAAACTTGCGGAACACCTCCGCCAATAATTTTTCATCAAGAGGTTTCACAAAACGCAGATCAAAGTGTGCAGCGGAGATTCCTTTGTCTTTCAGAATTTCACATGCTTCAATGGCGTAGTTTCCAACAGTTCCTATGGTGAGTATAGCGATATCGGTGCCATCGGTGATCTTTCTTCCTCTGCCGATCATGATCTTCTGGAATGGCTTTTTCCAGTCTGCCATCACACCATTACCCCTTGGATATCTGATACTGAATGGCCCTTGTGTTGAAGGCAATTGAGCGGTATACATCAGGTTGCGTAACTCTTCCTCGTTCATGGGAGCGCTTACCACCATGTTCGGAATGCATCGCATGTAGGCGAGGTCGTAAGCTCCGTGATGGGTCGGACCGTCCGCACCTGCAAGTCCGCCCCTGTCCATGCAGAATATGACCTTGAGGTTTTGGATGGCCACATCATGGATGACCTGGTCATAGGCCCGCTGCATAAAACTGGAATAGATGTTACAGTAAGGGATCATTCCCTTTGTGGCCATACCTGCAGAGAAAGTAACAGCATGTTGTTCGGCGATACCCACGTCAAAAGCGCGATCGGGCATGGCCTTCATCATAATGTTGAGGGAAGAACCCGACGGCATGGCAGGGGTGATGCCAACTATTTTCGAATTGCGTTCGGCAAGCTCAACAATGGTTTGCCCGAAAACGTCCTGGTATTTCGGTGGTTTCTTCTCGTTTGAAACAGAAGACACCAGAATTTTTCCTGTGGTCTTATCAAAAAGTCCGGGTGCGTGCCATTTGGTCTGATCACCTTCTTCGGCAGGCTGGTATCCCTTTCCTTTGGTGGTGATGCAGTGAAGAATCTTAGGACCGGGTATTTCTTTCAGATCTTTCATCACCTTCACCATGTGCTTCACATCATGGCCATCGATCGGACCGAAATACCGGAACCTCAGGGATTCAAAATAATTGCTTTGTTTGAGAAGTGCTGATTTGACCGCATTCTCTACTTTAGAAGCGATGGCCTGGGCATTCGGACCGAATTTGCTGATCATCCCAAGCAGGTTCCAGACATCATCCTTCATGCGGTTATAGGCATGGGAGGTCGTGATATCGGTAAGGTATTCTTTTAATGCGCCCACGTTGGGGTCAATGGACATGCAATTGTCATTGAGTACAACCAGCAGATTGGAATTTTCCACACCCGCATGGTTCAGTCCTTCAAAAGCGAGTCCCGCAGTCATTGCACCGTCTCCGATGACAGCGATGTGTTGCCGGTTCTTATCTCCCTGGTGACGTGATGCCACAGCCATACCCAGGGCTGCCGAAATGGAAGTGGAAGAGTGCCCTACACCAAAAGTGTCATATTCACTTTCGGAGCGTTTGGGAAACCCGCTCAGTCCTTTGTACTGGCGGTTTGTCGGAAATACTTCGCGTCTGCCTGTGAGGATCTTGTGACCATAGGCCTGATGGCCCACGTCCCAAACCAGTTGATCATCCGGGGTATTAAAAACGTAATGAAGTGCTACGGTAAGTTCTACCACACCCAGGGAAGCGCCGAAATGTCCGCCCTTGACGGAAACCACATCAATGATATACTGCCTGAGCTCATCGCTCAATTTGGGCAGATCATTGATCCTGAGCTTTCTCAGATCCGCCGGATCTTTTATTCCGGCAAGAAGGTCTCCTGGGGTGAAATCCATAGTAGAATCAGGTGCTTTCGTCGGCAAAGATACGTATTTAATGGTGTTGTGGTATCAAAAAAGATAACTTATAGGGAAACAAAGTTATCGATCAAATGTTGTTAGGTTTACGTGCTTTTAACATTAATAGGGAATCGGATCATTCCAACCGGGTATTCCGCCTGACTCCCGAAGAAGCGGAATCAGGATAGCAGTGTACGGAGAAGATCAGACACCATTTTGTTGTCTGCCTTTCCCGCAAATACTTTGGAAGCTATTCCCATGACCTTACCCATGTCCTTCATTTCGGTTGCATTGGATTTTGCAACGATCTCTTTGAGTTGTTTCAGGACATCTTCCTCACTCATTTGTTCGGGAAGGTATTTGGAAATGAAAGCGGCTTCTGCGTGTTCATTGGCTGCGAGGTCTTCCCTTCCCTGTTCAGTGTATATAGCCGCAGCCTCCTGCCGTTGCTTAAGCAGCTTTTGCAGGATGCGCACTTCCTCTGCCTCATCAGGTTCATGTGCCGGTCCTTTTTCCGTACGTGCGAGCAAGAGCGCTGCTTTAATGGCACGCAAGGCAGTAAGTTTCTGACTTTCACGCGCCAGCATGGCGGCTTTGATATCCTGATCGATGGTGGTTATGAGAGACATGGTTGCATGTTTGTGTCGGGCATGGTTAAGCTCCGGTTTATGTTCCGTTGATTAATCTACATTGTCATGCAGAAATGGATTATTAGGTTTGAGGGTGCTCTTGCCTTCCTCACCTTCTTCCTCAGGCTCGGACAGGGTATAACGCGACACCTGGGATTCCGATGAGTGTGGCACATCGTCCAGATTTACATTTCGCCTTTTATAGGCAGGTTCATTTTCCAGGTCGGATAGTCCGCTTGGTGTGCGCAATTTAAAGCTGAGTTCTTTCAGTTTGTTAATGCGCTCCTGTGATTTGCGTTCCTGATTTTCAAAGGGTAAAGGTGTTGATTTATCCACCGGCTTATTCTCTGACCGGGGTTGGTCCTGTTTCACACGCAGATCAAACTCAATGCTTACCTGCTCATCGTTTTGTTTAGGCTGGCTGGCAGCTTGAGGCACGGTATGGCCGGTTGTCTGCGGAGTTGCATTTGCGTTGGGCGAATCATCCTGCTCGGCTTCATGATCATCCACCAGGCTTCTGACCACCTTCTGAACCTGATGGTCGGTAGTCAGTCCGGTGTCAGGGTTGGTCTTAAAGCCGGTTGCAATCAGCGTGACACAGATTTTATTTCCCAGGTTCTCGTCTTTTCCTGTTCCCCAGATAATGTCGGCTGACGATCCTGCTTCTTCCTGGATATAATCGGTGATCTCCGTGATCTCATCCATCAACACTTCATCAGAACCTGAGGTGATGTTAAGCAGAATGTAGCGTGCACCGCGGATGTTGTTGTCATTGAGAAGCGGAGAGGCCATCGCATTCTCAATGGCTTTCAGGGCGCGACTTTCACCTTCTGCAGTAGCGGATCCCATGATGGCGGCGCCACTATCGGTCATCACTGTACGTACATCTTCAAAATCTACGTTGATATAACCTGTTACGGTGATGATCTCAGCGATTCCCCTGGCAGCAGTGGTGAGGATATCATCTGCCTGAGCGAAGGCGGTAGCCAGGGTCAGGTTTCCATACATTTCCCTCAGTCTGTCGTTGCAGATCACCAGGAGGGTGTCGACGTTGCTCCGCAGGGCTTGCAGACCTTCTTCCGCCTGCAGCCGTCTTTTCTTTCCTTCAAAAGTGAATGGAATAGTAACAATACCTACGGTAAGGATGCCGCGTTCTTTTGCTGCAGCTGCAATGATGGGGGCGGCGCCTGTACCGGTTCCACCTCCAAGCCCTGCGGTGATAAATACCATTTTGGTATGTATCGCCATATAGTCCATGATCTCGTTGATGTTCTCTAAGGCAGCATTCTTACCAACCTCTGGAATGGAGCCGGCACCGCGGCCTTCCGTCAGGTTTGCCCCCAGTTGGATCTTAATAGGTACCGGACTGATATCCAATGCCTGGGCATCCGTATTGCATACAATGAAATCCACGCCTTTGATTCCCTGCTTGTACATATGGTTTACGGCATTGCTGCCGCCGCCGCCAACACCGATCACTTTAATGATTGATGATTGGTCCTTCGGCATGTCGAAATTGATCTTTGGTTTATCCATTACAGCCTCCTGTTGATTTAGTCTTAGGTTAATACACTATTCGTTAATGTCTTCATCCAGCCACTGCTTGCTTTTGCTGAAGATGGTATCGAAGAAACTTCCTTTAGTCTTTCTTGAATGGGATTTGATGGGGGATCCTTTGGCTTTTTGTTTTTCAAAATATTCAAGGCCTTTGATCACAAGCCCGATACCGGTTGCATAGGCCGGGCTTTTTACTTCCTCAAGATAGCCTGAAGCCAGGTGTTCATTGGGATAGCCTATACGGGTGTCCATTCCGGTCACATACTGAAACAGCTGTGCGATGTGCCGCAGTTGGGATCCGCCACCGGTAACCACAATGCCGGCGATCAGTTTGTTTTCCAGTCCGGAGTTCCTGATCTCATAGTATATGTTCTCGATGATCTCTTCCATGCGGGCCTGGATGATATGCGCCAGGTTTTTCACGGAGATTTCCTTAGGCTCTCTTCCCCTTAATCCCGGGATAGAAACGATCTCATTTTCCTGATTTTCGCTGGCAAGGGCAGAACCGAATTTTACTTTGAGCGCTTCCGCGTGGCTGCGAATGATGCCGCATCCTTCCTTGATGTCTTCGGTAACGACGTTTCCACCAAATGGAATAACGGCGGTATGACGGATGATGCCATCCTGGAATATGGCAATATCTGTTGTTCCACCACCTATATCAACCAAAGCAACCCCTGCTTCTTTCTCTTCCTCACTGAGCACAGCTTCCGAAGATGCAAGCGGCTCAAGAATGAGTTCGGATACTTCAAGGCCGCATTTATGCACACATTTATGAATGTTCTTTGCGGCGGCTATCTGACCGGTGATAATATGAAAGTTCGCTTCCAACCGGATACCCGACATTCCGATCGGATCTTTGATTCCCTGCTCTGCATCTACAATGTATTCCTGTGGAATCACATGAATGATCTCCTCACCGGGCAGCATCACCAGCTTGTACATATCATCTATAAGCGCATCAATATCCCGCTGGCCAATTTCTTCGTCCAGGCTGGCGCGGGTACGGATGCCCCGGTGTTGTAGACTTTTGATGTGTTGTCCGGCAATGCCAACGTTGACAATACGGATGTCCACCCCGGATTTGTCACTGGCATCCTGTATGGCTTCTGCGATAGACTGCATGGTCTTCTCAATATTGGAGACCACACCTCTCATCACGCCCACGGACTCGGTTTTACCCATGCCGATGATCTCAATTTTACCATACTCATTTTTGCGGCCGACGATGGCACAGATCTTTGTGGTGCCGATGTCCAGTCCAACGACGATTTCCGATGATTCCATAGCGCTTTACCTTTTAGTGCAGATGATTTGATTTTTGTATTTCAGGTTGATGGTTGAATATTGATTCCAGTCTGTATATCTCAGTCCCTCGTTGTAGAATACGCGAAGCTTGTCCAACTTACCGTTCATATCCTCTACATTTCCAAGCAGGATGCGATGATCTCCAACGCGGGGAATGAGTTCAATTTCCTTGTGTCTGTTTACATAGATCTGTACCACCTGTGAGTTCCAGAATGGGTCATCATGAACGTATTTGGCCAGTGCATAAAGGTCACGTATCAGACTGCTGTCTGCCGTAGCAATTCCCCCCTCACCTATGGGCTTTTCGGAGTGGAAAGGCAGACTGAAATGACCGTTGATCACGGGCACGTGTGCGGTAAAGTAATCCGGAGGTGGCATGAGATAACCTTCCCTGTCTATGTAATAACTTTTGGATGGACCGGTCATAATGCGGGCAATGGGTTCGCGTTGTTGCAACGATACTTCCAGGATGCCATCCAGTGTCATATACAGGTCCGCTTCCTTCACATATGGATTATTCCTAAGTCTGGCTTCCAGCGTGGAAAGTGGAATCTCGGATGCCCGTTTATTCAGGATCAGTTCGCCCATGTCCATCAGCATCAGGCGCACGCGTTTCTCATCCAGGAAGTGTATGGCATCTGAACCCTGAATGAGCACTTCGATGTCCTTACATGTTACCTGTTTCCGTTCGTTGGAGACAAAACCCATCGCGGCAATGATGGCACCACCTGCCACAACAACGGCTAATATGTTCATCACTTTCTTCATACTTTTTCCCTCCCCGTTATGAGTCCGTACTTCGTTTCCAGACCTTTCTTCAAAGGATCTACCAACGTATCAATATCACCTGCGCCCAGGGTCAGCAGTACTTCACAGTCTGCGTTTAAGATCCTTGCGGTGAGATTTTCTTTTTCGCAGACTGATTTTTGATTTACCGGAATACGCTCCAGCAACGCTTCGGAATCAACACCGTCAATGGGCAGTTCACGAGCGGGGTAAATAGGCAACAGGATCACTTCATCCAGTGCGGAAAGGCTTTCGGCAAAACCATCCATCAGGTCCCTGGTGCGTGAGAACAAGTGAGGTTGAAATACGCCGGTGATCTTTTTCCCCGGATAGAAATCCCGTGCCGCTTTAATGCACGCACTGATCTCCGTAGGATGATGGGCATAGTCATCGATATATACCACACCGTTGGCATTGACAACATACTCAAATCTCCTTTTGACGCCTTCATAGGTGGCCAGGCCTTCCCGGATCGCTGATGTCTCTAATCCGGCTTCAACGGCCATGGCGGTTGCGGCCAGTGCATTCTCAATATTGTGCAGCCCTGGTTGACTGTATTGAATGTCATCGATGATCCATCCCGGGCCGGT